>JAOASB010000051.1 GCA_025210375.1 Maledivibacter sp.
ATAATATGTATACTCCATGGTCTTTGCCGGATTGTAAATATAGTTTCCTGGTTCACCGGTTCTTCCCTTAGGTGCTATTTCCCTTATTAATTGATTTCTAGCACCATATTCATATATGATCTCATTCCCATTTCCGTCTATTTTACTTATTAGGTTTTTATTTAAATCATAGCTGTACCTTGTTTTTGTACCTTCCGGAGTCAATACCCCATATAAATTGTTGTTTTCATCGTATTTATAGGTCGTTGTTCTGTTGTTTTTATCGGTTTTAGTTGCCACATTTCCCAGGTCATCGTAGGTTATTCCTTCTACTTTGCCGAGGGGGTCGGTGGTGTATATAAGTCTATTATTTTTGTCATATTGGTATGCGGTTTCATTTCCTAGGGCATCGATGCTCTTGCTTTGGGCACTGTTTAGATTATATTCCAGTTTTTGTATTGTATTTCCATAGGGGTCCTTTTCCTCTATAAGCCTATCTATTGTATCATATACCTTTGTATATGTATTTTCCCTCCAGTCCCTTGTACTTGCTAGATTGCCATTGGGGTCATATTCATAGGTAATGGTTTTATCGATGCTTCCTACAGTATACTGCTCCCCAGTTTTTCTATTTAGTTTGTCATAGCTATATGTTCTTATATTTCCATTTCCATCGGTACTAGTTAGAACATTACTATTTTTATCATAGGTATAGGATACTGTTATGGCTTCCTCACCACTTTGGTTTTGCTGTGTTTCTCCCGTTAATCTGCCTAAAATATCATAGGTCTTGATTATCTGCTTTCCTAGGCTGTTTGTTATACTTCTTACATTTCCAAGCTTGTCATATTGATAGGTTTCTATGTTTTCATCTATTGTTTCATCATCTGGATAGGTAATGCTTCTTATCTTTCCTAATCCATTATAGGTATATATAGTGGTATTTTCTAAAGCATCTGATTTGGTAAGCATATTACCTAGTTTATCGTAGGTGCTTTCTGCTAAGGTTTTTTCCTGAGAATCTTTGTTTTTTCTTCTGGTAATTTTAATAACATTATCATCTTCATCGTAGCAGTAGCTTGTGATTGCTCCCTTTCCATTTATCTCTGCTGTTTTTCTTCCCCTTGCATCGTATTCATATTTAGTTGTGTAGGATTTGCTTCTATCCTTTGCAACGGGGTCTAGGATGGTTTTTACCATTCCTGCTAGATTATAGGTAGTAATAACCCCATAGCCACTGTTTATTTTCTCATCCGATGATTTTCCCCCGCCAGAGTCATAGCCTAGTCCATCGAGTTCTTTGACAGGTTGTCCCATGGCACTATACTTATATGCCTTGGATACTATGTGCTGCCATTTACCTTTACTGTCTTTATAATGGTATTCCTTGGTTTTGAGCCTATCCATTTTGTCGTAGGTATAAACTGTACTATTCATCTCATCAAAGGTCTTGGCCTCATCGTAGTTCTTTGGAGTTATTTCACCTATTTTCCTACCTGCAAGGTCGTATTTAAATATACTAGTTCCCCCAAGTGGATTTATGGTTTTTTCTAATAGTCCCATTTTATTGTATTCATGGGTGGTTGTGTTTCCCTTAGGATCAGTTTTGCTCAGTGGATTACCTTCATAGTTGTAGGTAGCCGATGATTTGATGTTTGTTAGATTTCCATCTACATCTTTTATCTGACTAATTACGCTTATCTGGTTATCATTGAAATCATATTCAAAGGTAGTTATATTACCTTCCGTGTTTGTAACCGATTTAACATTACCATTTCCATCATAGCTATAGATAGTTGCTAAGTCTAGTTTATCGGTACTATCTAAGGCATTTCCATATATATCCCCTGACATCACATGTACTGTTTGTTTCTTTAGTCTATTTAAGTGGATATATTCATATTCTGTGACCTTTTTATTTGTATCATCGATATATTCCTCTGTTTTAGCTAAGTTGCCATCTAGGTCATAGGTATATGAAGTTTTTGCTCCGCTACTCTTTGCTGAATCTTTTAATTTCCCGTTCTTATAATATTCATTATTGACGATTATAAACTTTGTAGGGGTTTCATTTATTTCTACCTTGTCTATTCCTACCTTTTCTTCGGTCCTTCTTCCTGCCTTATCATAGGTATATATGGCACAAGTATATTTTGTCTGTCCATCTTCGATTTCAAATGGACTGTATTCTTTAATTAATCGATTTAACCCATCGTAATAATGATATTTTGTACTTCCATTTTTCTGGGTTATTGTTTCTATTTCTCCGTTTTTGTAATATGTTACGGATTGTCTTGTACCATCTGGATATTCTTCCTTGATTACTCTTCCTGCAAAGTCAAAGGTTTTAAAGGTTTCAGCTTTTTCACTATCATTTAGATATAATATATGCTTTACAAGCTCCTTGTTATCTGCACTTTTGCCATAGGTATGTTCTTCTAGGGTAACTGAATCTAAGTCCGATGCTTCTTTAAATTCTATTTTAATGATCCTATCGAGCTTGTCATAGGTATAGTGATATATTCCTCCATTTGGCATGGTTTTAGTCTCGGCATTGCCATAGACATCGTAGGTATATTCAGTTATGCTACCCATTGGGTCGGTTTCAGTTTTTAGTTGTCCATTTGGATAGTATACATATCTTGTGCCGTAGTCTCCATTATATGTGTTATTTGCGGTATCTTCATGGGCATTGTTATATTGGTTAGGGGATATTTCCTTTGTTTTTCTTCCTAATATATCATAGACTATTCTTTCGGTTTCTCCCCCATGATAAATAATCTTATTAAGCTGACCATTATTGTTGTATGAATAGTTTGTCGTGTACTGCTTTGCAGTGGTTTCACTTAGCTTCCATCCGTTCTTATTGTAGGTATAGGTTTTTATATTACCTTCTGGATCAGTAGCTGTCTTTATATTACCATATTGATCATAGGTATAGCTTGTCCTATTGCCCTCTGGATCGGTTATGCTTTTTAGCAGTCCCTTTGCACTACATCCTTGGGCCTGGGATTCTGCATCGGTATAGTAGCCATAGTTAATTATTGCAAAACCATCCACACTGCTTTCTCCTTCAATATATTCATCGGTACCATTTAATGGTCTTACTTTTTTTTGAAGGTATGTTTTTGTATTATCGTATATATAATAGGTGGATTTATTTTCTGGGTCCTTTTCCTTTATTACATTGTTCTTATCATCATAGGAAATACTCTTAATACTACCATCGGGATAGGTAATCTTTGTTACATTTCCCCTGTCGTCTATTTCATATCTGGTAATATTTCCATACTTATCTGTCTCACTTTTAATGTCCCCATACTTGTTTTCTTCACCTACTCTATAGTATTCCGTCTGGGTAGTATCCCCCTGTGGATCTTGAATCTTTGTTATATAGTTGCTTTTATCATACCAATATACCCATATCCTATCGTTATTATTTTCTATGATGGTGGTTTTTTGATTTACTGTATCATAGGTATATTTTGATATACTACCATAGGCATCCTTTGCTTCGATTACCTTGCCTTGGTCATAACCCGTTGTATGGTTATATTTTAACGTCTGAATAACTGTGTCATTGTTATCCTTTATTTCATTTATGAATCCATGGGAGTCATAGCTGTATTTCATTTGACTTCCCACGGGGTCGGTTATTGTCTTTAGTAGATCATTTTCGTAATTATAGGTTACTGTTCTGCCTAGGGGGTCAGTGATTTTGCTTATATAGCCCTTGGGATTATATGTGATTATAAATTCTCTACCTACTATGTCCTTAATTTTCGTAATTTTATTTTGTGAATTTAGTTCTATGGTTACTGTATTACCCTTTGGATCCTTCATCTGGGTTAAATATTTATTTGCATTGAATATATATGTATATTGATCCTTTGTAGTAAGGGTAAAGGTTCCATCACTATTTTTTACGAAGATGCTTCTATTATCCTCAGGATTGTAGGTGCCATCCTTTTTCTTTCTAAAGGTTTGAACACTACCATTGGGCAGGGATACAAGTATATTGTTTTCCCCCTCTATTTTTCCTTGGAACCCAAAGGTCCAGCCTTTTCCCAGTAAAGTTTTTTTATCATCCTTGGCATTGTATGTCCTGCTGATATTCATTTGAAAGCCCGGAGCAGCCATACTCATATCATTTACAGTAAAGGAATAGTTTCCCGTCGATGGATTTACTCCACTTTTACCATAATGCATTTGTTCCTTTATTTTTGCCAGCTGATCCATGGTATACCATGAGTCGTCGTTGAATCCATTGTCCCCTGGATCAACGGGGGTTTCTCCACTGGTGTCCTCATAGGTGTCGGGCTGTGGCTTTGTGTTACTTAGGGCCGCAAAGCCATTGACTCTACCATTTGTTGCTATCTTGTCCTTTAGGGTATGGCATACTACTACATTTTCCTTTATCCTATTTACTATTTCAGTGTATGTTAAATCCGGAAGATTACTCTTAAGAAGTCCCGCAATTGCCGTTACATGGGCCGCTGCTGCTGAAGTCCCGCTAAAGGTTTTATATTGGTTTTCCGGCATAGTGGTCATTATGTTTTCACCGGGGGCGGCTACATCGATGTATTTTCCATATCCCGAATACTTACTTAAAACTCCCATATTAGTTATTGAAGCTACGGATAATAGGTTAGGGATATTAAAGCATGCTGGATAGGTTGGATGGGTAAGTACATTACCACCCCTGTTTCCAGCCGATGCTATAAATAGAATGCCGCTGTTTTCCATGGAGTCCCTTAGGGCATAGTTGTTGTCAGAACCTCCAAAGCTACAGTTAATGATTTTTACTCCCTTTTCCATTGCATATTCAATGGCCTGTATGGCATCACAGGTATATCCTGAGGTTCCATTTATGAATTTTAGGGGCATTATCTTTATATTTGGTGCTATTCCCATTATACCCTTTTCATTGTTCTTAGCCGCTATTATTCCTGCAACCGCTGTACCATGCATATCATAGTTGGCACCATCATAGACACTGCTGTCTCCATTGACAAAGTCCCAGCCAGTTATATCATCTATATATCCATTGCCATCATCATCTATTCCATTGCTTGCTATTTCATCTGGATTAATGTATATATTTGCTGTTAAATCCCCATGATAAATATCTATACCAGTATCAAGGATACCAATAACTACATCGGAACTTCCCTGGGTGATATCCCAGGCAGGTGTTATATTTATATCAACACCTGCTCTTCCCGCTACCCCTTCTATTTCCTGTCCATTGTTAAGCAGGGACCACTGCTGGGTGAAAAGCTCATCCGTAGGCATGGAATCCACCGTAAGCTTATAGTTTGGCTGTACATATTCTACTTCTTCAGATTTTGAAAGTTCTTCGATTACACTATCAATATCCTTTTCTTCGGTTTCCATTATGTCTATTTTCTGCAGCTTAAATTCCTTTTTTGTTTCCAACTTGACGGATTTTAGCCTTTGTTTTATCCCTTTTTTCACATTTTCTTTTTTTTCTTTGAACTCCTTGTCTGGTTTTAAATCTGCATCAAATAGGGACTTTGTATCCTTTGCTTTAGACTTGTCCTTATATTTGACGATTATCTGGGTCTTTTCTTTATCGACTAGATTAACCTTGTGCTTTTCTCTATGCCTTTTATCTATTGGTTGTTTTGTTTTTTCTTTAATTTTTTCTAGTTTCTGACCAGGGTCTTTTATATCATCCTTTGTCTGTGGCTTTAGTGGCTGAGTCTCTTTAACTTTCTTTGTTGTATAGGTAGACATTCCTTCCTCTGCTAGGGCATATTCTGTAAAAGCTGAGAATACACTTGTTAGAGTAAGTAGTCCTATTAATGTAATGGAAATATATCTTTTGAAGCTCTTCATTCTTATCCCCTCCCTTACTGAATTGTATAGGTTATTACAGCTTCTTTATCTACTTTGAATTTAAGCCTTATACTGTTTATGATTCCGCTGTAGCTTTGTCCTATAGGTAGGGTGCTTTTCTTTTTAAACTGCAAGGTTCCCGGGGTATTCTGAATGACTTCAATATCCGTTCCACCAATATTTCCTATGGATAAATCTGGTCTTGCCGTTTGACTAGCTATGTCAACTATCTCAATTTCATTTGGATTATAGGTTATTGTAAAGGTGTAGTTTTTAAAGTCTCTAATATCAATGGCATTTAGAACTAGATTCTTTTCTTCACCTATATTTCCATTTATGTTGTAGTTTTGTATAGAGCTTTTTGTTCTTATGGTTATAGGTTGACTCCAGTTACCTATGGTTGCTGGATTTTTTGCCCTTACCTTATATGTATATTCTGTATTTGGAGTAAGTCCTGTTATAAGATAGTTATTTGATGCTCCTGCATTTAATATCTGTCCACCTGCTTCTACCTCGTATTCAACTGCTCCCACTGCTCCATCCCATGATAATCTTACGGAATTTAGTGTGGATGATGCCGTTAGATTCTGTGGTGCATCCGGTGCGTCTGCCATTGTTATGACGGTCACTGCCTTGCTCCACTGCCCCTGCATACCATCTGCTTTATTTACTCTGATTTTATATGTATAGGTTGTATTTGGCTGTAGCTCTGCAAAGGTATAGCTATTGGCTGATATCGCCGATGTAACTGCTCCATTTCCTTCTATATCATAGCTCACTGCTCCCTGTATGGGTTCCCACATGAGTGTTATCTGATTCTTTGCTGTTAGTGCTGAGATATTCTGAGGCGAGTCACTACTGCTTGCCTTTGTTATAACAGTAATTGGCACTGTATAGGCACTGGTGCCCTTTGCATTTACTGCCCTTACCATTATTTTTTTCTGGGTTCCAGGTACTAGTCCTGATATGGTATAGGTTGTGTCTGTAATGTTCTCTATAGGGCCATTATTTATTTTTATATCATAGCTGTCTGCATTGGTTACCATATCCCAGCTTGCTACGATCTTCGTTTCCGTAGCCGTAGCCCTTAGATTCTTAGGTGTAGCTAGGGCATAGGTGCTAATATTGACAATGTTTATGGCACTGCTCCAATCACTTGTTGTATCACCCTGTCTTGCCCTTATCCTATATATATGACTTGTGTTTGGCATAAGTCCTTTATGGGTGAAGCATGTGTTTAGACCATTGTCTACTATAACTCCATCGGCTTCCACATCATAACCATCGGCTCCCGTTACCCCTTCCCATGAAATCATTATGCTGGTATCCGTGGCACTGCTCCTTATATTTGAAGGGGCCGTAAAAATGTCCTTACTGGTTCTAACCTTGATAGGTGAACTCCAGTCGCTATAGCTTCCAGCTTTATGACTTCTAACCCTATATGTATGCTCTGTATCAGGGGTGAGTACACTGTGAGTGTATATACAATTGATACCATTATCTATGATATTTCCATCGGCTTCTATTTGATATTCCATACCAACTATCTCATTCCATCTTATTTCTACTGAAGTCTTTCCTGAATTAGCTACTATATTCATAGGTATTGGTAAACTATCGGTTATAGTTTTAGCTGTTACTTCACTACTCCACTCACTCTTACCTGCTGGATTTATACTTCTTATCCTATAGCTGTGGGTTGTATTTGGAAGTAATCCTGTATGGACATAGTTTGTACTGTTTCCATTTGATATGACTTCACCATCTAGTTCTATGTCATAGGAAACTGCATTTCCTACTGCATTCCAAGTAAGGGTTATGGTATTTTCCGTTGAAAGTGTATTTATATTTGTTGGTATAACTGGTGCCAGTGGTAAGGTTGATTTAGTAATTGCTTCGCTCCATTCTCCCTCGACCTCACCATTTTTAGCCCTTACCCTATAATTGTGTTCACTGTTTGGTAATAGCTGTATATGGGTATATGATAGGTTTGTCCCGTTATCAATTGGTTCTCCACCATCTGCTTCTACTTCATATGAAGTTGCATTATCTACAGGATTCCAGTAAATTGTTATTTCATTACTTGTTGCCGTAGCTGTTACTTCTGAAACCTTTTTTGGAGGTGGATTTAGTGTAGTTCCGCTGACAGGGGAACTAAATACGGTTTCTATCCCTTCTTCATTTTTAGCTTTTACTTTATATGTATAGGTTGTTAATGGAGCTAGTCCATTTATTGTTATACTTTTATTCTGTGGAATAAGCCATGTTGGTGATGTTGTTTCTTCTCCTGAAGATGATATGTAATTGTTATTTGATGTATTTACTATTTGGTATACTGTGTTGCTAGAATTATTATCTTCTATAGTTAGTTCCAATGTTATTGACGTAGGATTGTTTACTGTTATACTTGGTACTTCTGCCTTTGTATATATTTTTCTTGTAACTGATTTAATATTACCAGCTACATCCTTGGACTCTACCTTAATGTTATAATCCTTGTTTGGTGATAGTTTTGAAAAGGTATAGCTTGGGATGCTTTTCCAATCACTTATCATATTCCCGATTGAAAAACGATATGGAGATGCTGATAAGCCCGATGGGTCTGTTGCAGTACAGTTTACTGTTATATTATTAGTTGTGGAAGCTATAGAAGCTATACTAATGTTACTTTCTCCTCTTATATACCAATAACCATCAGAGTGGATTCCATTTTGGGGATATTCTGATGCAGTTCCAACTACAATGCCTTGTCTTGAACCTTTTTCCTTATGTTTATAAATAGTATAACTATCTAGAACATGCCTTTTATTTAAATAATATTTAGTATTAGCTCTTCCACCAGATATACTAATACTTGTTATTGGACCACTAAAATACTGATGATATCGATTACCCCAATCATAGGACGAATTAGGGCCAGGATAATTTGTCCAAAGTTCTCCTCCTTTAAAAGCATGTCCGTTCGCTCTATTGAATAAATATGAATAATACTTTTCTGAAGAACCTCCATCAATTACTTTATCTAAATATATTTTATAACTTACTAAGTCAATTGACCCATCGTCATTCACATAACTATTCAAGTGAAGGTTATATATAGGTGGAATTGAATATGTAGTATAAGTATTCTTATAAATTTTTTTGCTCTCAACACTACCACTGCTATCTTTATTCCAAACTTCATTGACTTTATATTTATAATAATAATACTTATTAGTACTAGCATAAGCCCCATCACCTTTAACCCAAAGCATAGTTATGCTCAAGATTAGTACTAAGCTTAATATAATCTTACAAAAATTTACATTTGAAAAATACCCGTTTCCTATCCTAGGTGTCTTGAATTTATTAGTTCTCATGATTTCTCTCCTTTAAAATCTCTTATATCTAATTTATATAGCTATTTTTAAACAAATTAAATAAATATAGGTATTAGCAAAGATTTTCAACATATTCTCCTATTCCACCACATACTTAATCCCACTCTTTCCACCTATCTTAGCCCTGAACTTTATGGTGTTAACCACTCCAGACCATATTTCATTTTCATTTATTCCTTTGTTTATCATCATCTTTATGGTTCCCGGAGAGTATTCTAGGATAGTTATATCTGTGCCGGAAATAGCTCCTGTAGAAGTATCATTTTCTCCAGTTAATGTACATAAATCTACTACTTCCAAGTTTTGTGGATTGTATGAAAGGGTAAATGTACGGGACTTTAAATTGTTTATGCCCGATGCTGTAAATATAATATCCACTAATTCATCTTTCTTAAGATTTATGGAGTATTCAATAAAAGATATTGGTTTACTTGCTAGGGTCTTTACAACTACCTCTCCACTCCACATACCTTCTGTTTCTTGATTCTTCGATCTTATTCTAAATATATGCTCTGTATTGGGTTGTAATCTTGCATGTATATACTCTGTAGCCGATACATTTGTATCCATATTGCCGTCTATCTCTATATCATAGCTAGTGCTTCCCTCTACGGCATCCCATTTTAAATATATTTTTTCCTCCGTTGAAAATGTAAGTATACTTTTCGGAGCCTCCAATAAAACTTTTTCTACTGGTTTCTCGATTGAAATTACTGCTTGGGAAGATATCCCTTGATACTCTGCTGTTATGAAGGCTTCACCCATTGAAAGAGCAGTTATCTTACCCTTGGCATCTATCTGTGCTACCGTAGTATCTGATGTAGAATATTCTGCATCTGTGGTTACATCCTCGATACTGTCATCGGAGTATATTGCTGTAACCATTATATTGCTGGTCTCACCCTTTTCCATGGAGTATTCCTTTGAGTCAAGCTGTAAAGACACCAATTTTTTTTCTGCTATTTCGATTTCTTCATTAATTTTAGGAGCAATGTTTTCATTTGCCTCTTCATTTATATCCGATTCTTCTGTTTCTTTATCTTTAGGAATTTCATCCTCCTCTGATATTGGCTGTTTATCCTCGGTTTTGACTTCTTCTTCGGATGTAGGTTTGGTAGTTTCCTTTACTTCATTGTCTGTATTTGTCTCCTCTGGATTATCCTTATTTACATCCTTAGGAGCTGTATCCTCCGGTGAAGTTGGTTTATTTTCTTCTATGGGCCCGTCATTTTCTTCCGGCGTACCCTCTACCTCCTTAGGAGTATTCTCCGGTGCTATTGCTTCTTCTCCTTGAGTCACTTCCTCTGCATATACCCCTTCTGTGGAGCTTAATAGGTTGGTTGGAAAAATTAGATTTTGAATTAATAATGCAATAACCAACGCACGTGAAAATAGTTTTAATTTTTTTAACATACTGCGCCTCCCATTTTGTATTTTTAATATATTTTGTTGAATATTATCGTTATATATCATATTATACATATTTGTCCTGTAATTTTTTGTCGTATTTGGTTGTATTAGTATAATTTTTTTTATATATAATAGGGGTAAAGGATTTAGGAATAAGGCATATGAAGGAAATCATAATGGTATCATAAAAGAATAGAAAAAATAACCAGCGGTCTTTGGGCAGACATAGTTATTTTAGAAAATTTAAATCTATGGAGGATATAGAAAAGTCACGGCAATAAATGGGATTGCCGTGACTTTTCATACATATATATCTATTTATAGAGAAATCAGCTCTTAATTATCTCTGCAAATTCTTCCTCAGTAATAACCTTTACTCCTAAACCATTTGCCTTATCTAGCTTTGAACCTGGATTTTCACCGGCCAATACGTAGGAGGTTTTTTTACTCACACTGCCCGTTACCTTTCCCCCTAGGCCTTCTATTATTTCCTTGGCTTCCTTTCTAGCATAGCTTGACAAAGTACCGGTGAGTACAAAGGTCATACCCTCAAGCTTCATATCTACATTGTCTAGGGATTTTTTCTTGCTTTTCATATTAACCCCTGCGGCCTTAAATTTGTCAATAACCTTAATATTTTCTTGATCATTAAAGAAGGCCACAATGCTTTTAGCCATTTTAGGTCCAATTTCATCTATGGCTGTAAGCTCCTCTTCCCCTGCCTTTGCCAACATATCCATATCTCCAAAGGTATCGCCAAGGAGCTTTGCCGCCTTGGACCCAACAAGCTTAATACCAAGGGCGTTTACAAGTCTTCCTAGATCATTTTCTTTGGATTTTTCTATGGCTTCTAGAAGATTTTGAACGGATTTTTCTCCCATTCTTTCCAGATTAACAAGTTCTTCTTTTTTATCCTTTATGTAATATAAATCTCCGGGATCCTTGATAAAGCCCTTCTCTAGAAGCATGGTAACCAATGATTCTCCTAAACCATCAATATTCATGGCATCCCTAGATACAAAGTGAATGATTCCCCTTCTAAGTTGTGCAGGACATGCAATATTAATACACCTCACTGCGGCTTCTCCTTCAAATCTTACGGTTTGTTCTCCACATTCAGGACATTCAGTGGGTAGGACATATTTTTCCTCATTACCCCTCCGATTTTCTTCTATGACCCTTACAACTTCTGGAATTACGTCCCCAGCCTTATGTATAACCACCCTATCCCCTATCCTTATATCCTTCATATTTATAAAATCTTGATTATGAAGGGTGGCTCTACTTACTACTGAACCCGCAACCCTTACAGGCTCAAGTATTGCCGTAGGAGTTATGGCTCCTGTTCTTCCAACCTGAGGGATTATATCTAATACCACCGTTTCCTTCTCCTCTGCTGGAAATTTAAATGCTATAGCCCATCTTGGACTCTTCGCCCTAGTCCCTAGGGTCTGTCGCTGGGCAAGATCATTAACCTTTATTACAAGTCCATCTATTTCAAAGGATAGATCGTGTCTCTTTTCCTGCCACTTTTCACAAAGTGCTATCACTTCATTGATATCCTTACACACCCTATACTCTGAGGTTTTAAATCCAAGCTTTTTTAGATATTCTAGTCCTTCAGAATGTTTCTTCACCTCTATACCAGAGGCAGTGAGTATATTAAAAACAAATATATCCAATGGCCTTGATGCCGCTACTTTAGGATCAAGCTGTCTTAGGGAGCCCGCCGCTGCATTTCTTGGATTTGCGAAAATAGTCTCTCCATTTTCCTCCTGGCGTATATTAAGCTCTGCAAATTTTTGCTTTGGTATATAAACCTCACCCCTAACTTCAATATCTATTTCATTTTGAAGTCCAAGGGGAATGGATTTTATTGTCCTAAGATTTTTTGTTATCTCCTCCCCAATGGTTCCGTCTCCTCTAGTTGCACCTCTGACAAAACTTCCATTTTCATATTTTAAAGCAACCGATAATCCATCGATCTTGTATTCCACTACATATTCTACCTGTTCTCCAACTTCTTTTCTAATTCTTTTATCAAAATCAAGTAAATCCTTATCATCATAGGAATTGCCGAGACTCAAAAGAGGCACCGTATGGGCGACCTGATCAAATTTTGACAATGGTTCTCCACCCACCCTTTGACTAGGTGAATCCGAGGTTTTAAACTCTGGAAATCCTTCTTCTAAATCCATAAGCTCCTTCATAAGCATATCATAATCATAATCACTTATTTCTGGTATATCTAATACATAATATCTATGGTCATGGTGGTTTATTTGTTTTTTCAGCTGTTGAATTCTTGTTTTAGCTTCATTCTTATTCATAGGATAGTCTCCTTTCGTATCAAGTTGAAAGTTCTAAGTGCTTGGGTCAGTTCTATATTGTCCTTTTTCTTTGCCTTAGAACTTTCCATCTGGAACATTAAACTAATTTATTATTTCAATCGGTGCAAAACCTAGCATGAGCTTTTTGATTCCTTGTTTGTCAAAGGCAATGGTCAACTCTGCTTTGTCTCCTGTTCCATTTATACTGATAATAGTTCCGCTTCCGAACTTTTTATGCTGTACCTTTGTGCCGGGTCTAACCTCAGAGGAATCCACATTGCTTACAGGTTTTTTTTGTATTTTTTCTTCCTTAGGTTTTTTAAAGCTTATCATATGGCTATTTGCAAAGGTATTAAGATCACTTGACCCAAAATCAATATTAGTCTGTTTTCCTATTATATCATCCATATTAACTAACTCTTGGGGTATATCATCTATAAATCTGGATACTGGATTTACATTTGTTCTACCATATAAGGTTCTCATTGAAGCATGGGTCAAGTATAGTTCCTCCTTAGCCCTTGTTATGCCTACATAGCACAGTCTTCTTTCTTCTTCCAATTCCTCATCATCCGCCATAGACCTTGATCCAGGAAAGATTCCATCCTCCATACCAACCATAAATACTACTGGGAACTCTAGTCCCTTGGCACTATGTAAAGTCATTAAGGTCACAGTATTATAATCATCTTGAAGATTATCTAGGTCAGAGCTTAAGGATATGTTCCCTAAAAATTCTTCTAAGGTATTTGTTTCAGATGTATTTTCAAATTCCATAGCCACGGACATAAACTCCCCAAGGTTTTCGATTCTGGTTTGAGCCTCGATAGTATTTTCATTTTTCAATTCCTCTAAATATCCCGTTTCATTTAATACATTCTCTATGATTTCTGCCACCCTTAATTCGTTTTTATTAACAATATATTTTGTTACTACATCTAAAAAGGAATTAATACCTGCAGTTACCCTTTTTGAAAAACCACCGATTTCATTTATATCAAGCATGGTATTAAATAGTTTTTCTCCCCTTTGCTCGGCTAAATCCCTAAGTTTTTCGATGGTCTTATTTCCTATACCCCTTTTAGGAGTATTAATCACCCTTACCAAGCTCACATCGTCAATGGGATTTTGAATCACCCTCAAATAGGCTATGATATCCTTTATCTCTTTTCTATCGTAGAATTTAAGTCCCCCATACATCCTATAGGGTATATTATTTCTCATTAAAGAATCCTCTATTACACGGGATTGGGCATTGGTTCTATAAAGAACGGCAAATTCCATAAACTTCCTTTTATCGTATTTAGCCTTTTTTTCAATCTCCCTTACCACAAAGTCTGCTTCATCACGCTCAGTTTGACCTTTGTAGTAGTTTATTTTTTCACCCTCATCATTGGCTGTCCAAAGTCTCTTTCTTTTTCTTCCCCTGTTTTCCTTTATAACATTATTAGCGGCCTCAAGTATGGTTTTTGTGCTTCGATAGTTTTGTTCCAGCCTAATAACCTCAGCATCATGAAATTCCTTTTCAAAGTCAAGTATATTTCTAATATCAGCCCCCCTAAACTTATAGATAGACTGATCGTCATCACCCACAACACATAAATTTCTATGAACCTTTGACAGCTTACTTATAAGGGTATATTGAGCTTTATTTGTATCCTGGTACTCGTCGACCATTATGTATTCAAATCTTCTTTGATAAAAATCTAAAACCTCGGGATTTCTTTCAAACAAATCAATGGTTTTAAGTATTAAGTCATCGAAGTCCAATGCATTATTGCTAACGAGCTTTTTTTGATAAAGCTCATATATATCACAAAGTGTTTTCAATTTATAATCACTATAATGAAGATTGCTATATTTTTCTGGTGTAAGGAGCTTGTCCTTTGCATCTCCGATTACGCTTTGTACATATTTAACGGGATATGCTTTATCATCCACATTAAGCTCCTTGAGACATTGCTTGATTACAGTTTTCTGATCGGCTGTGTCGTATATAACAAAATCCCTAGTATAATCTATTTTATCTATATCTCTACGAAGAATTCTGACACATGCGGAGTGAAAGGTACTGATCCACATATTTGAAGCAATACTCCCTATTAGGCTTTCTACCCTTTCCTTCATCTCCTTTGCAGCCTTATTTGTAAATGTAATAGCTAATATATTCCTTTCATATACACCTATATCCTCTATCAAATGTGCTATTCTATGGGTTAAAACCCTAGTTTTTCCCGATCCTGCACCTGCTAAGATAAGAAGGGGTCCCTTTGTTTTCTCAACAGCTTGCCTCTGTTTCTCATTTAAAGTAGATAAATCCATTATAAAGCTCCTTTCAATATATCTATGCGAATAATAATTTTCTAAGATAATCTTATATGATTTACTATCGACATGCAAATGTTTGTTCGTATATTTTTCTTTTTTTATTTCCTTCTTGTATTATTATCTAAGAATAGCAATATGATATCAAGTAAAATAATTAAAATAAAAAAACTGGCAAGCAATTTAGGTATTGTTACCAGTTTCTTATTCCTTATGACAATCTATAGATTAAAAAACTTACTCAGTCATAGCCACTTCAAATAATGTAAGCTGCTCTTGCTCTCCAAGCCTTATTAATGCCATAGGATCATTATCCTTAAAAAATGTATGGCGTATTTCTTTTTCCTTACTAATAATCAGACTATCTCTGTCAGCGGCGGGTCTTAGCTTACAGCTGTATACAACGGGAAAATAATCCCGTATAAATTTCCCTTCAGCATGGGCAGTTAGTGCTATTATTTGAAAACCCAGTTGCTCTGCTATAAAAAATACGGGATCTAGTACATGGTCACTAGAAGCCTTTCCAAAGGGATTGTCCATTATAACTGTACGATTTCGTTTTTGTTTTGTGGATATATGCTGTCTTTTCTCTGACAAATAATTCAATACCCCTAAAAACAATGCCATATTTTTACTCCACTTTTCTCCTCCGGACCATTTATTCGATCTTTCCCATGAGTGGGGCATGCCGCTTATCCTACCATCATTAGTTACTTTACGGCATTTTATCCTTATTTGGTTTTGCTTCATTACATTTTTTAGGAGCTGCTTAGCTTGAAGCCATTTTTCAATATTTTTTTTCATAAGCACATAATCTTCATTTCCCTGTTCATCCTTGAAATTATTACTATCTAACTGACTTAGCATCCAATCTATATGCCTTCTCAGCTCTTCTTTACCCTCTTGCTCATCCCAATCTGGAACATCAAATAAGTATATTTCTCTCCATTTATCTTCTATTTTAACCTTTGTTTTCTTTGGTATTAATCGAAGTTCCCCAGCAATATCACATATATAAGTATGCAGATGATTGATGAAGTGCTGAAGGTCTTTATCGTATTCCCTCATATGGTCCTCTGAAATCTTAATAATTCTTGATATTCTATCCTCCATCTTTGATTGCCAGTCAAGGACTTCACTATATTTGTTCTTAGTTTTAATACCTGATACAGCCATTTCCTTAATCTTAATATCATATATTTTTTCTTCGCAAAAAATTATAAATTGATTCCTATGTTCCCCTACCCTTTTCATCAACCTCTTCAAATTCTCTTGATGCAAATCAAGCTCTTTTATTAAACCCCTAACAATCTCTAATCTTTTGTAGGGATATTCCTGCTCCATTTCCGAGGACAATGTTTTAGTATTTATTTCTTCCACAAGATAATTATATTTTGTATTGTACTTTTCAAACTCAGTTATGGCTTCATTTATTTCCTTTAATTCCTTTGAAAATTTAGTTTTCATTTTATCTAAGTATTTACCCTCTTTATCAATATCAACTTCCTCATTCTCTAATTCTTCTTTTACAATGGGTAGTAGCCTTGTAAACACAAATATTTCTTCATAGACATCATGGAAATCTTTTTTTCTTAGCTCGTATTCCTTTAATTTATCCTTATATAACTCCTCTGCCCTTTCAAATTTTAAAGCTATTTTATCTAAAGATTCTTTATCATTACTTATCTCGTCTATTAATCTATTAATCTGCTCTTCTCCCTTTAATGGAAAGTTGAATTCTTCATTTATTAAATATTTTGCTAACTTACGCTTATTTTTTAAACCCCTTTCAAAATTTTCTTTAGCTGTCTTGGAATTATTAAGGGATTTTTCTATATCCTCTCTCCCTATTTGCTTTTTATTTAGTCTATCCTTAAGATGCTGACGTTCTTCTTCTAAGGCTTTTTTGCTTTTATCTGTATAGGAAGATATTTCACCTATAACCTCATTATAAAGCTTATCCTGTCTTATCATATTTAAGCTTGCATTATTTTCCCTAAGATCTTCTTTTATATCCCCAAGGGTATCTTCAGTAACTTTGACTTCATTGCTGACTTTTTTCGTATCAATTTCAATTATTTTTATTTCTTCTTGTACTCTAAATAATTCTTCCTCGGATTTCTTCTTCATGCTTTTTTTATCTGAATAGTAATAAAATTTTTCAATCTTACCTGATAGTAAATTATGCTCTCCTTGGAATTCACTGAGTTTCCTCCGATGATTTGATGTTTCTTCTTCTATTTGCTTTAATCTATCTTCCTTTGAATTAATTTTCCTTTGAACTTCATCAATGGAGGTTCTCAATTCCTTTAAATTTTCTTGAAGCTCTTGATGATATTCATAGGGATATTTGTCATAAAATCTTTTTAAATCCAGTAAATATACCTCATATCTATTATTTTCATTTTCCTTTGCCCTACGTTCCTTAGATGTGGCATCGGCTACTGCCTTTATTTGATTTTTCCATGAGATAAAGTTCCTTTGATCCAAATTTTCTTTCCATAAATATGGAAAAATGTGTCTTTCCTTAAGGTTTCCTTTGTTATTTATAATATTTCTTGCTTCATTATCAGTAATAATATAAACTGGATGGGTTAGAACATCGATCTTACCTTCTATTTTTTTTATTAGTTTATTTATTTCACCTTGGGTTGTAACTACAGTTATGGCCCAATAGGGATAAGAATTGTAAAGCTCAGTTTCTGATATTCCAAGGGTCTTCGCTACTCTCCCCACATATATTGTTCCTGTTTCAAGTAGATTAAATTGATTTTTCCAAGCATCTATTAAACCTTGAAGGGGTGGATCAGCGGTAAAATAATCATTATTCCCATAATCATCATAAAATCTATATGCTTTACGTTCCCTTTGAAATAGCTCCTCTTTCTGAGTTCTTAGTTTTTCTATTTCACCTTCAAAATAGCTTAATATCGTTGGTTGCTTAATGTACAAGGAACTAAAATAGTCCCAATCTAATCTAAACTCCTTTAATTTAAGTAATAGCTCATCATGTACTTCAGTCAATGCCTCTATCCCATTATTTTTTGTGTTCTCTTCTTGTAATAGGTTTTTCAGTTCATCTCTAAGGGGAGATAATGTATTAGATATTGTTTGTTTTTCTTCTTTTATACTACTTATATGGTCATTTGTCATATTTATATTTTTATCTAAGTCCTGGATTCTTCTTTTCCATTTGATATTTTCTTCTTCAATATCCTCATTTTGGGCATTATCTAGAACCTGTTTACATACTTTATCCATATCGTTCCTGTAGTTTTTTATATTTGCTTCTAGTCCGGCCCTTTCGTTGTTCTTTTTCAATCCATCTTTTTGCAGTTTTTGTAATGTATTTTTATGAATTTCAAGGGCTTCTCTATATCTATCAATCTGACCTTCTATATAATTAGCATTTTTTAAAAGCTTGTTTTCTTCTTCCACAAATATTCCCTTAAGCTCTGAAGAATTTTTATCAAGTTTTTCTTGAATATCTACTATTTCTTCATCCTTATCAAGCTCCATAAGCTGATTTTGATAAAGAATTATGGCATCTTTATTTTCCTTTATTTCCTTTTTGAGCTTTGCCACTTCAAGATTCATGAGTTTTTTTTCTTTAGCTTCATATGCTTCCCTTATATGGTCATACTCTTCCTTTTTCGTATTATATTTATCTTTCCTATGGGTTAACTCTTCATTTATTAATGCAAGCTTATATGATGCTTCTTTTCTATTGAATTCCTTTATCTTTTTTTCTAGCTCACCGTGGGAGGCATTATTTTCTTCGATTTTACTAGTAATTTTATTCCTTTCATCGGTACTGAAATCATATAAAGCCTTTGCTTCTTCCTTTTCCTTTATAAAGTCATGCTCGACCTTATTCAAATCAGTAAATGTTCTTACATAATAGCCTATTTGCTCCTCTACCGCCTTACTTTCTTGGATTCTAGCCCTCAGCTGTTTATGCTTTTTAAAGTATTCTCTATTTTTTTGAAATATCTGGGCAAAATCCTTTGTACCCTTTCCAGCTAAGGCTTCCTCAATCGTCGGTATTAGAAGATTATCCACAAGCTGTCCAGTAGTCTTACAGCCATCAAAAAAGCTTTCTACTCCACCTTCAGCACTATTTATAATGGCTATTCGCTTCCATTCTGAAGATATTATTTTATAATAATCTTCAATATATTTGTGATAGTCCTTTATGGTATCGAAGAGATGGGCGTTCATATATTGATTCTTCATTTGCCCATAATATTCATTCATTTCTTCTTTACTGGAAGGACGAAGTCTGCCATTAGTTGTTTTCTTTGTAAAGGGTATATTTTCTATGGAATGCTTATCATTGCTCTCATATTCATACACGTATTTATATGAATCAAGTCCCTTTTTACTAGTGAAAAGGGTAACAGCTGTAACTACATACTTTCTAGGTCTTTCATTGATTATCCACTCTATTGCTATATGGGCTGAATTACCCTCTAGGGATAATGTCTCCTTTATTTTTCTATCTGCCAAATCGGAATGGGGCAACACTGCCTGTATAGCAGTTTGTATCAATACTGTTTTACCACCACCATTTTCCAGTAGTATAGCTCCATTATGTCCATCAAACTGAAATATGTCATCGTTATATCTTTTTCCTCCGCCCTCGTATATTACATTTGTAAAGCGTATTTTAGAAATGGCTGGCATGTTTTTCTTTCTCCTTTCTCTTATCCAGTTGATACATAAATTCTAGTATTCCTCTATTGTATTCTAATTCCATATAATATCTCTGAATGATGGTTTTAGTTTTTTCAGTTAATTCTATTTCATCATTTCCTATATCTTTAATTAATTCCTGGGCTTCTAAAAACCTTTTTACTGTATTAAGAAAGCTCAATCTACTAATTGTCCTTGCATTTTGGGCCTTAACATTTTCCTTTAGGTCATCCATTGCATCCCATTTTTCAACTATTGCCACCCAATTATACTCATATTCCTTCTCAAATTTCTTTAATTCCTCAATATCCAACTCCTTTAATGAAAATATCCTTTCATTAACCCCCAAGAGCCAATCTCCTAATGATATGAAATCCCTTGTGGCTTCCATGGTTTGATAGCTATCATAGAACTCACCAAAAAGTATTATAATCGTGACATACATCAAATATATATCTAGATTTACAGCCTTAGAGGGTAGATATATACGTTTTATAGTGTCATTAGATACATGGAAAATGGAATCTATAGATATAGGTATAAGATATATATAATCCCCGGCTGAAACAATAGTGCAATCCATTTCCTTAGCAAATTGATCCACTAAGCCCCTTATGGCATCGTCCGCTAGATATAACCTTAATTCATCGTTTTCTCCGTATCCCTTAACCGATAGTTTTGAATATAAATTAAAGGCTTTTATGACCTGTTCATGATGATACAACATTATCCCTTTCCCCCAGTCTTAGTCTAATATTTCCTATACTATACCGATGGTTTTCATTTATCACTCCATTTATCTCATTAGCTTCTATGGTTTCAAATTTGCCCTTTAGTAAATTTTTAACTTCTCCAAATAATGGCGTAATCTCCTCTTCTTCTGATTCTACAATTAACAATGGCGAATGCTGATGAAGTATAATCCAAAAATCATAAAATGACCGATAATTTAGCATTTTACTATATTCTTTATGTTCTTTCATATACTTAACAAGTTGCCCAAGGGTTATTTCATTTCTACCATCCATTATATCCAGAATCATTTCCATTATCTTCTTGAAGTTCTTTCTTAAAATAGTTTTTTCAGCATCCAGCATGTCTTCCTCATATACATCTGGAAATTCGTCAAAATTCTCTTCCTGCTTTTCAACCTCAATTCTTTGGGTACTAAAGACAGTAAGAGGAGACCATGCATCAAATTTTTCCGTGAATAGGAAGGGTTCTATTAATCTACGGGAAGCTTCTAGGGGTAATGGAGAAGAAAGCATTCGACTTGTTATATCTTGATTAAAGTTAAAAGAGTCTATTCCAACATAATATAGGGACTCTTGAGCCGCATCAAGGGCGCTGGTTTTTAATATGATACTTTCCTCCAAAAGCTTTTTATGCTGATGGTGAACTTCTCCAAGCTCACGATCGATTTGAATTATAAGTTCATAGGTATCGTGTTCCTTTTCTTCCCTTAACTCATATCCTATTCTTTCCTTGGTATCTCTTACAAAACTTCTTAATTCTTCAAACTCCTCATTTTCTCTAACTAACCTTTGATTTACATCCTCAATAATTTCTTTATATCTTTTATAGGTTTCATCGGATATTATATTACGTTGTATTTCATGTTTTATATTTACTATTCGATCCTTAAGATTCCTTACATCTATTGACATCTCATCTATTTGCCGGAGGGCACTCACAAACTCTCCCTTTTCTAACTGCTTTCTTAACACTAATTGATTTATAGAAAGTTGAAATTCACTAAAATATTCTTTTGTAGCAAAAACTAGCTCTAACCCTTGTTCATCCAAGGTGTAATATTGGGTATTGTTTTCTATATCTGATCTATCCGCCTTTAGAATAGAATACTGTACTATTTCTTCCCGTCTTGTGTTCCAGTTATAGAAGCTTCTAAAGCTTCGTTTTCCACTGGTAGGTCTAAAGGTCTCTATTATTGTTCTAGCAACCCTTTCAAAACCATCTAAGCTTAAATCTATTTCCCCTTGATTTATTTCAAAGAAGAACTGGGCAAGCTCCTTTACTCCGGTTTTTCTGTTCCTAGTGAGCATATTTTCAAAAAAGAAAAGGAGAGTCAAAAGCCCTAAACTATGATAATCAATAGTTTTATCGCTATTATCCCTGCCTTTTTTATTTTGAAGCTTGAATAATGGATCAAAGAGGGCTAGTCTTTGTATACGCTCTTTATAGTTCTCCGTTATAGCTTTCATATTTATTACCATCGAAACTTCCTCCAAATATCCTGTAATTCCCTTTTATTCAATCCTTCTTGAGGATAATATCCCTTATTTTCTAGGGTGTATTTAATATTATTTTGATTATCCTTATCAAAAAACTTCAAAAAATTATTTAAGGCTTCTTGATTTTTATTTTGATTTTCTTTTCCCTTTGCACTATTCTTTTTTACAAGCTCTCCATAAAAATCACAGGCAGGCTCTATAGGTACCTTTTTATTTAAAGCATTCCAAATAGCTATTCCCTCAAAATCTATATCCCCAAAATAATACAAAGTATGTTTTCTGCCCTCTAAGGATAGCTGTTTTTCAAGGTGTGAAATACCCGATATTATTTTCCAGCCAGCTCCATAGATCAATGTAGTAAACTTTGTACTATCAAGGGCACTTAGTAATCCATAGTAGGTTGCTTTATTCTCTACGATAAGATGACTATACTCCGCTTGTGAAAAGTTTTTAGGATTTACGGCTAGCATAAGGGGATCAGGTTCATTATTGATTTTAAGCTTGCTAAGGATACCAAGTCTTTCTAATAGTACCTTGCCTCCACCTTCATCAATCCATTTCTCATCTCCTACTAATTGGAATGAGCGTTCTTGTGGGGTAACGTTACCGGTAGGAAATCCCTTTTCATTGAGATAAATATCGATCATCTTAATATATGCTAAATCATTTTTCCATTGCTGTTCACTTAAGGATAAGAAAGAGCTGAGATTAATATCCTTATGGACCCTTAATTGAAAACATTGTATTTCATCTATAAATGTTTTTCTTAAAGCATATTTGTTTAATCGATATGTATTTGCAAGGGGTATAGGCTTATTATTTTTCCCATGTTCCTTTATTTCCCTAAGTATATCTAGTTCAATAAGTCTATTTATCTCCCCAGCAAAGACTTCATAGGCTATATCCCCAGAAAACAATTTTTCCAATTCGCCTAGGGAAATAGTTTTTTTATTCTTTAAGGATTTTAAGAAGGACAAAATTTTTTCATTCATAATAATCACCTAAATTCTTAGTCTATTGAGGAAATTACATAACGTTTATATAAAATAATTATACCATTTTATTTAGGACAAGCTTTAAAATAATAAAAAAACTGGCAACAATGAATCCATTGCTGTCAGTATACAATAAAATAGAATCCTCTATTATTTAAGGATTCTAATATAGATTTAGATTCTATAGCCTTTAAAAACTTTAATTCCTACAATAATCCCGATATTTTAGGAAGCCATAAAGATACCTGGGGTACGAATGTAACCAAAAGTAATATGAAGAAATTACATGCTAAAAAAGGAATTGCATTTCTAAAAATATCTACAATAGATAAATCACAATCTCTTATTTTAGTACATGCATTTAAACACATACCTAGGGGAGGAGTAACTAACCCCATAGCCAATCCTACTATCATTATGGTTCCGAATTGTAGAGTATCTACCCCAATGGAATTCATAATCGGTAACAATAAAGGTGTTACTAACAAAAGGGCTGGGGTAACATCTATAAACATACCTATTAAGAGTATAAATATATCAAGCATGAGTAAAATCCAAAACTTACTAATATCTAGATTCATAAAGAAATTTGATACTGTATTTGGAAATTGCACCATGGCCAATATCCAGCTAAATATCATGGAAAACCCTATAACTATCATAACAGAGCTAGAAGATAGGACGGTTCTCTTCAATATCCTAGGTAAATCCTTTATTTTTAGTTCCCTGTAAACAAAATATCCAATAATGAATGAATATAATACCGCTACTCCTGCAGACTCACTGGCAGTAGCAATACCAAAGGAAATGGTTATAACAATCAATACGGGCATTATTAAAGCCAAAATTCCTTCCCTTGCTATATTAAATATATTTTTATGCTTTAATTCTTCACTTAAGTCTAGTTTATAATTGTTTTTCTTAGATATGATTTTTGAAATAACTATCTGGCTTCCCCCTATAAGTATCCCTGGGATTACTCCTGCCATAAACAGGGCCCCAACCGATGCTCCAGATATCATTGAATAGGTTAGCATAGGAACACTAGGAGGTATTATCATTCCCATGGTAGAGGATGCGACTGTTATACCTGCTGAAAAGCCTCTACTGTAGCCTTTTTTAACCATCTGAGGAATCATAACTGATCCTATAGCAGATGTATCGGCAACCGACGACCCAGATATTCCACCAAAAATCATACTTGCAAATACATTTACTTCTCCTAAGCCTCCTTTAATAGGCTTTACAGTGAATAAACTAAAATCTATTATTCTTTTTGTTATTCCTCCTGAATTCATTAATTCACCAGCCAATATAAATAGGGGTAACGCTATCATTACATATATGTTGGTTCCAGCCCAAATTCTTTGAGGAATCATTTCTATAAACCCTGGATTTGTGAACATTAAGAACAATATACTTGACATACCTAATGAATAGCATATGGGTACACCAATTATTATAAATACTAAAAAAAATAATAAAAGAAATATTACATTCATTTGATAAATCCCTCCATTTATACTGCTAGCTTCCAACACTCTTTTGATTAGATAACTTGCCGCTTAATATATCCAATACTACACTTTTGATTTTCCATACCTCATAGAATGCCACTAGAATACAGCTAATAGGAAACATGGCATAAATCATCTTATTGGGTATTCGCATACCAGGGGATAAAACATTTCCCACTTTTTGTATCCATACAATGGAAGCTCTAAATACTATTATTTGGACAAAAATTACTATGAGCCCAATAATCACATCAGATATAGCCTTTCCCCTTTGCCCATACTTTTCAGTCAAGAATTCTATCTGTATATGTTCATTATGCTTAACTCCCAGCACAAGTCCAAAATAAGTAGTAGCCAAAAATAGGATTGTTATTAATTCTTCTGTCCAAACAAAGCTTATAGAAAAAACATATCTTAGAATTACACAAAGGATTACTAGAAAGCTCAACGACCCCATTAAGGATATACATAAAAATGATAAGGCTTTATTCAATATTTCTTCAACTCTATCCATATTTTCACCCACTCAAGCATAGTTTAATGGGGGTGCCTCAGGGATTATATTTTGAGACAACCCCAATATTAATTATATTTTATATTTTTTACTTTATTGCTTTGATCTCATCTATTAAGTCTTGACTAAAGTATTTCTTTTCATTGATAAAGTAATCATAAACAGGCTTAGCAAGCTTTCTAAACTCCTCTATTTGTTCTGGAGTCAACTCAGTAATTTCAACGCTATCCTTTATTTTTTCAAAGGCTTCCTTATTTCCTTCTATCATCATTTTGTCACTTATTACCATCATATCTTCAGCAGCTTTAGTCAGAAGTTCTTGATCTTCTTTACTCAACGTATCAAACCATGATTTTGAAACATAGAATGGATCTGGATGAACTTGATAGTTTATTACGGTTAGATATTTTTGAACTTCATTAAACTTCATGGATTCGATATTCACAAATGGATTTTCCTGTCCATCAGCTACTCCGGTTTTTAAAGCCATATAAGTTTCAACATATGGAACGGAAACTGGATTTGCACCTAATGCTTCCATAGTTTTGATTATACTTTCAACACCAGGGGTTCTAATCTTTAATCCCTTTAGATCTTCAGGACATTGTACAGGTCTTACATTATTTGTTATATTTCTAAATCCACCTGCATCACCGGTAGCTAAAATAACTATATTGTTTTTCTCGGCAGCCTTTGAAATCTTTTGTCCTACTTCTCCCCTTGCAGCCTTTTGGAAGCTTTCTACATCATCGAAAAGGAAGGGCATAGTATATACTAAAAGTTCAGTTGCAACATCATCAAATCTACCTGCTCTTACCCCTTGTATAGAACCCATCTTAACGGCTTCTATCATTTCAGGCTCATTTCCTAACTGACCCGATGGATATATCTCAACTTGTATTCTTCCATTTGATCTTTCCTCAACTATTTTCTCAAATTCTAAGAAAGATTTATGTCTTGGAGTAGTGGTTGGTTGTGAATGGCCTACCTTCATCACTATCTGTTCCTGTTTTTCCTTGGCTTTAGCATCATTTGAAGTAGTTTCACTAGAAGCCGGTTTTTGTGAACATCCTACCATCAATCCCATAATCATTATTACGGCTAGTAAAATACTAATACTCTTCTTTAACATCTTAAGTTCCTCCCTTTTATTTAAACGTTTTCCCCTTCTATAAAGACTTGAGCAAAAGTCCTTACATACATCCAAAACTCAAAAAACATACAGTACTTAGATATATATATTGGATTTCACTCTATAATCTCTATAGGAGGAAATTTATCTAACCAGCCAGCCACCATCTATAGCTAAAATATGTCCATTGACATAATCTGAGGCTTTACTAGCTAAAAATACTACAGTACCCATTAAATCAGATGTTTCTCCCCATCTTCCTGCAGGTATCCTACCTAAAATTTCTTCATTTCTTTTTTCATCGGCCCTTATAGGTGCTGTATTAGCCGTTGCTATATATCCAGGAGCTATTGCATTTATTTGTATATTTTTATCAGCTAACTCATTGGCAAAGGCCTTTGTAATCCCTGCAACTCCATGTTTACTTGCTGTATATGGTGGAACAAATTTTCCTCCTTGAAAGGATAGCATAGAAGCTATATTTATAATTTTCCCACAGCCTTGCTTCACCATATGCTTAACCGCACTTTGACTTAAATAATACACCGCATTTAAATTAATATCTATTACAGCTTCCCAATCCTCATCCTTATATTCTAAAATAGGAGATCTTCTTATTGTTCCTGCATTGTTAATAAGTACATCTATTCTTCCAAATCTTTTTATGCATTCATCTATGGATTGTTTCGCATTTTCCTTCTTGGAAAGATCTGTCTTTATAAACTCCACTTTTTGTCCTAATCCTTTGATTGATTCATTGATTTCTTCCCAGTTATCTTCATTATAGCTAATTATAAATATATCTGCTCCAGCCTTAGCTAATGCCATGACGTATGCAAGTCCTAACCCTGTATTACCTCCGGTTACTACTGCAACTTTTCCCTTTAATGAAAACATATCCAAGGAAAAACTTTCACATAATTCGCTTAAATTATAATCCATATATAAGCTCCTCCCTTATCTATTTTAAATCACAATTATTTATATGATCCATGTCAGAAAACACTTGATTTTCTCCTACCATACCCCATATAAATGTGTAGTTAGCAGTACCAACCCCGGAATGTATTGACCAGCTTGGAGAAATAACTGCTTGTTCATTTTTCATTACTATATGTCTAGTTTCTTCAGGTTTTCCCATCAAATGGAATACCAATCCATCCTCTGGCATATCGAAGTACATATAAACTTCCATTCTTCTTTCATGGGTATGGCAAGGCATAGTATTCCAAACATTGTTTGGTTCCAATATAGTCATTCCCATTGAAAGCTGACAGCTTTGACAAACCGCTGGATGAACATATTTATATATGGTTCTTTTATTGGACTGTTCTAAGGAACCTAAATGCTCTGGCTCAGCATCGCTTATATTAATTTTTTTCATAGGATATTCCTTATGTGCAGGAGCGCTATTGAAGTAAAATTTAGCTGTTTTTTCAGAATCTTCGCTACCAAATACTACTTCCTTCACACCCTTGCCTATGTATAATCCATCCCTTGGATTCATCTCTATTTTCTCTCCATCAGCTACTACATATCCCTTGCCTCCAATATTGATTATTCCTAACTCTCTTCTCTCAAGAAAATAATCTGTGCCAAGGCTTTTACCACCTTCCAATTTAAGGGGCTCTGTAGGACAAGCTCCTCCAACAATTATTCTATCAACATGGCTATATACGAGATTTATCTCATCCTTCTTGAATAAATCCTCTATCAAAAAGTTTTCTCTCAAACCCTGTGTATCAAGTTCTTTTCCTTCTACAGGACTAACACTATACCTAGTATCCATTTTATATTATCCCCTTTCACTACTTTTGATACTTTTATGATACTATAGTGCCATAATAAATGTCAATATTTTTTGTTGTTTTAATATAGATTTTTATTTTTTCGCTATATTTCAGCGGTTAAATGACACTTTTAAGACTAAAGTGTCATGATAAAGATACTTTAACTGAAAATGACCAGTGCTGAAGTCTTTACTCTTCATACACAAAGGAGTATTTCCAAACCAAAGTTCTAATAAATAAAAGCCATAGTTATTTAATAACTATGACTTATATTTGACGTACCGATTCTCGCTCTATTATTGAGTGACTTAGAAATGCCTTTATAGTAGTAAAATCGTATTTTATAATATTTATAAGCTGTTCTACGGATTTTTCTCCAAGTGATTTAAAATTCACCTCCACTGAAGTTAACGGAGGCACACTATATTCAGCCATATTTACATTATCCATTCCTACTACAGATATATCCTCGGGAATGGAGAATCCCATGGTTCTAGCAATATTGATAAACTTTATTGCCTTTGAATCGCATATACCAAAATATGCAGTTGGTCTATCCTTAGAAACCAATATATTTCTTATGGCTTTTTCACTTTCCTTACTATCCTGTGAAATTATTATATGTTTATCCTTAATTTCAATATCATTATCCTTCATAGCCTTTAAGTATCCATTTATTTTCAATTCATCAACTAACAATTCCTGGGGATTTCCTATAACCAAAATATCTCTATGCCCCTTATTTATAAGATAATTAACTACATCATAGGCAGCTTTTTCAAAATCAACACATACATAACTTATATCGGGAATTTCTATTCTATGGTTTATAAAGATATGGGGAATATTCTTTTTCTTTAAGAACTTTGCTTCTCTAATCTCATCCTCTTTGTTTTTACCTATTATCAATACTCCTTTATTGTCACTCTTGACCCAGTTGGAGTAATCCTCATCGATTTGCTTTCCGGACCTAATAACAAGGTTCACTTTTATATCCTTTTTTTCACATGCCTCCATTACTCCTTGAACCATCTGGGTAAATCCTTGGAAATGCATATATTCTGGAGATACGCTTATTTCAAAATTTAGATTGAGACTCTTCGTGAGCTTATCCATTTTATAGTTTAAGTCCTTCATAGCTTCTACTATCAATTGCTTACTAGATTCCCGTACATTGTTTCCGTTTAGAAATCTAAACACAGTACTTCTAGAAACTCCAGATTTTTTAACGATATCATCTATGGTAGCCATTTAATACACCTCTTAAACTAGTATTGATTCAAAGTATCTGTTTTTTGATACTGTTGTATCTTTTTATATAATATCATATTTTATGGTATTTTAAACATAAAATTGTTCAGTTACACAGGTAAGGAAATTGCATAACTCTAACTTGGCTAAGTTGCATAATAAATGTGGTATGCCTCTAGGGCATTTAAGACTATATGTAGCAGTAAGTTTTTGAGGATTGTAATTATGCAATTCTGCCAAATCACAGTTATGCAATTTCCTCTATTATAAAAACTTATTGCATATTTCATCTTTTTATCCTATACTTTCTATTAAGTTTTATTTCATGAAGGGTGGTTTATCGTATGAAATCTGATATTGTGCAATCAGTAGATCGAACCTTTGACATCATAGAGGCCTTAATGAGTGGAGAAGTGGGTTTAGTAGATTTATCAAAAAGGGTAAACTTAAATAAAAGTACTGTCCATAGACTTTTAAACACTCTCATCTATAGGGGATATGTTAATCAAAATGAGGATAATAATAAATATAAGCTCACATTAAAATTTTTGGAAATTGGCAGTATAACCCTAAATTCTGTAGATATTGTACTTATTGCCAAACAACACATTAAAAGACTTTCAGAGGAAACTAACGAAGTAGTTCACTTAGTTTCAATAGAGAAAAATGAAATAGTATATATAGATAAGATTGAGTCTAACAATACTATTAGAATGCATTCATATATTGGAAAAAGAATTCCAATATATTGTACTGCAGTGGGAAAAGCCTACATGGCACATTTGGATAATGATCAATTTTCAAAGCTTTGGAAGTCCGTTAAGGATGATTTGAGTAAACTCACGGAAAACACTATCATTTCAAAGGATGATATGCTAAAGGAACTAAATATCATAAGGCATAATGGCTTTGCAATAGACAATGAAGAAAATGAAAAAGGGGTAATATGTGTTGCTGCGCCAATATTTAATTATAACAAAGAAATCAAATATGCTATAAGTATTTCTACCCCCAAAATGAGAATAGATGAAGATAAAATAGAATACTTTGGAAAGCTAGTTAAAGAAACTTCCAGAGAAATTTCTAAAGACCTTGGATATATTTATTAGTGTCCAAGGTCTTTCCTTATATGCCCCCTTATCCTTGGGCATATGAAAAAATAAACGAGTAAGGTCATAGTTTATTTTTCAATCTGCCTTAGATAAAACTTAGATTCCCTTGAGACTCTATAGTCCTTAACATATTCACATTTCCCTTAGGTGTCAAATGTAATCCATCAATGTAAAATTCGGTCTTATTCTCTTCATTTATGATACTGCCCAATTCTCCACAAAAATCCACAACTTGGACATTGAAAATACCACTAAACTCCATAATCCATTCCCTTATTTCCATCAATTCTTCATTAACCCTTACAAAGTCAGTTATATTAGACCAATATCTTTTAGCCATTTTAGGTTCTGTTAAGGGCTGAGTTCCAATAATAGGTATTATATTATTTCCATAGGCTTGATGTACCATAGTAGAAATATTGGATTTAATGACATTTAAAGGTACCTCCATAATTAAATCATTTGCTCCTCCCATAATAAATACATATGAGGGTTTATTATCTATAACGTCTCCATAGAACCTAGACAGCATTCCCCCTGTGGAATCTCCATTAATCCCTTTATTCAATACCTCTACACCATATTTTTTCTCGATCAACTTTGTCCAAACCTCTGATCGACTTAATTTATAACCATAGGTTAAGCTATCACCAATACAAACTATCTTCAAAATCATTAGCTCCTTTCTTAGGGTAAACTACACTATAACCTATTTTATCAAATTCTCCAGCCTATTACATAAATAATCAACATATAAAATAAAAATAGTAATTTCCCCCTTGCTAAAAAGGATTTTTTTTTTTATAATCAAGATATAGGTTCAAATTATAAAACTTAGTTTCATATTGTGAAACATTTAGAGTCGGGAGGATTCTTATGAAAAGACATGAGATTATCAAACGAATTGAAGACACAGGTATAGTTGCTGTTGTAAGAGCAGAAAACACAGAAAAGGCAGTTAATATTTCAAAAGCATGTATGGAGGGTGGAATAGATGCAATTGAAGTTACATTCACTGTTCCTGGAGCCCATAGGGTAATCGAGGATTTAGTTAATGAATTTGGTGATAGGCTTCTAGTAGGTGCTGGTACTGTTCTTGATAGTGAAACAGCTAGGATTGCAATACTTGCAGGAGCCAAGTATATAGTTAGTCCAGGCTTTGATTTAGATACTGCAAAGCTATGTAATAGATATCAAATCCCCTATATGCCAGGTTGTATGACAATAAAAGAAATGATTACAGCTATGGAGGCCGGTGCGGATGTTATCAAGGTGTTCCCTGGAAGCGCATTTGGCCCTTCATTTATCAAAGCCATTAAAGGCCCTCTTCCACAAGCAGTACTTATGCCAACGGGTGGCGTTAGTTTAGATAATGTTGATCAATGGATCAAGAATGGCTGTGTAGCAGTTGGAGCTGGTGGAGCTTTAACTAAAGGATCTAGGGAAGATATAACTGAAACAGCTAAAAAATTCGTTAGTAAAATAAAAGAAGCTAGAAAATCTTAAATTCCAAATGGATTTTTAGTTCCAAGTTCCATGTTCCAAGTTTCAAGGATTTAAGTAGTTTTTAGTGTCTTAAAACAAACTTCAAATACTTAAGGAAATTATAAATTTATAGATGGAGGTTATTTAAATGAAAAAAGTTGTTACCATGGGCGAAATAATGCTTAGACTTTCTACACCTGGATATGGGAGATTTGTTCAAGCTGAGTCATTTGATGTGGTATATGGTGGTGGTGAAGCAAATGTAGCTGTTTCCTTAGCAAACTATGGACTAGATGCTCATTTTGTATCAAAGCTACCTAAAAATCCAATTGGTGATAGTGCCTTAAATCATTTAAGAAGATTTGGAGTTAACAGTGATTATATTGCTAGGGGCGGAAATAGGGTTGGAATCTATTTCCTAGAAACAGGTGCTTCTATGAGACCCTCTAAGGTTGTTTACGATAGGGCCCATTCAGCTATAGCAGAAGCAGATATTCAAGATTTTGATTTTGATGAAATATTCAAGGACGCAGAGTGGTTCCATTTTTCAGGCATCACACCGGCTTTAAGCGAAAAAGCTGCACTTGTTACTGAAGAAGCCCTAAAGGCTGCTAAAAAACATGGCGTTACAGTATCAGTGGATTTGAACTATAGAAAGAAATTATGGACTCCTGAAAGAGCTAAGGAAGTTATGTCTAACCTAATGCAATACGTTGATGTTTGTATAGGAAATGAAGAAGATGCTGAAAAGGTTCTTGGCTTTAAACCTGGTAACACCGATGTAACTACTGGAGAATTGGAGCTTGAAGGCTACAAGAGTATATTTAAACAGATGAAGGAAACCTTTGGATTCAAATACGTAGTAACTACATTACGTGAAAGCTATTCTGCATCCGATAATGGTTGGTCGGCTTTAATTTATGATGGAAAGGAATTCTATCATTCTAAAAAATATGATGTGAGAATTGTGGATAGAGTTGGTGGAGGAGATTCCTTCGCTGGTGGACTAATATACTCCCTTGTATCTGGTAAGGATTTCAAGGACGCATTAGAATTTGCAGTTGCAGCATCTGCTTTAAAGCATACAATTCATGGGGATTTTAATCTAGTTTCCCCTGAAGAAGTTGAAGCCTTAGCAAAGGGTGATGCTTCCGGTAGAGTTCAAAGGTAAATGGCTATTAATATTATATGTTAATGAGCATTAACCCCCTCATAAATATATAATTATATATATAAACCTCACATTCCGATAAAAAACTGCTTTTAAAGCAGTTTTTTATCATTTTCATTATATTATTTTGGAAACTAACTCTCTACTAGGTGAGGCTATAACAGATGTACATACAATTTCACCTGTATCCTTCAATTTATTTAAACAAGTTTTTATTGCCGATTTAACGGAGGATATTTCTCCCGTTAGGATTACAAACCCCTTCCCCCCTAATCCTCTGGCTATTCTTATCTCTAATAATTCAACATTTGCGGCTTTAACAGCTATATCCCCAATAACTACAGCTGTCAATGCAGATATTGTTTCTACAATTCCTAAGGAAACTATTTTATTAACATCCGTCGTTGCAGTCAAAGCTGGAAAAACAGCTTTATGTACATTAGGTATTACATGGGTATCTATCGTAAATATCCCACCGAGGTTTCCACCTACTTTAACAGCAGTATTTACAGCTCCAACGTCTCCACATATCAAAGATACGTATTTCCCAGGACATAGAGGCGTAGATAATACAAGCTCAACATTTGCAGATTTTATCATCTCATCCGTTGCCTGTATTCCCCTTGCTATACTTTTAAATTCCACTAATCCAATAGCATCTTTCACCTGTATCCCCTCTTTTCATAAAAGATAAATTTACCATATTCCCCTTTCTTTGATTTTACTCCTTGCTGATTAAAATATAGTCGTCATGAATCTCTTTTACAATACCATTTATACTGGAATGCATCTTAGCTGCTAGCTTATCCCCTGGTATATCTAAGATTAATTGTCCTTTGCCTATCTTATCACCAGTTCCAACAACGGGCTCCGTACATGCTCCTATATGTTGTCGTCTATTTATCTTAACGGTATTGAAATTCCTTGTGATATCCTGTTTTAATGGGGCCTCAACATCATATTTTTCAATTCCCAATCGTGCTATTAATTTTTTTACTGGAAATTTTCTATATTCCCTAAATGGATTTGCCAGTTTAGGCTTTCTATTATGATTTTTCTTTATTCCATTACGGCCCATTTGATTCTTAAGAAACTTATTTAATTTCCAAGGTTGTAGACCCATAATACAAGCTTGTTCACAAAGTCCACATTCACAGCATAGAAAGGCTTCGGTTATGGACAGGGTACTATCACATGCATCTCCATAGCTCGCAATTCTCATTATTTTATCCGGATGTAATTTATGTCCTAATAGATTCCTTGGACAAACCTCGGTACATAGGGAACAATGACAGCAAGCACTTCTGGCCTGCTTTAACATCTTTTCTATGCCTTTATCCTTTGATTTAATCAAGCCATGATCCTTAGGTAGAACTATTATTCCCTTTGTGGTTTTAGTAATAGGTGCCTCAATGTCATCAATAAGTTTACCCATCATGGGGCCACCATCAATTACACAAAACTCTTCCTCCATAGTTCCACCAGCTAAATCCATGGCTTGCTTAATACTTATTCCTATTGGAAGCTTCATAGTTATAGGCATTCTCACTGCTCCAGTTACAGTTACATATTTATGTGTAACTACAATACCATTCAATGCATTATGTATATTTAAAAGTGTTTCAACGTTTATGACAATCACACCCACTTCTAAGGGTATTCCACCTTCGGGTACTATACGATTTAACACTTCATATACAGTGACTTGCTCATCTCCTGCAGGATAAAAATTCCCCAATTTAAATATATCTATATTTTCATATTGATTAATATATTTATTTAAGCTTTCCAAGGCCTTATGATATTTTGATTTTAAAGCCACTATTCCTTTTTTAGCTCCAGTTTCCTTAACAACACCATCTAACGCCTTCAATATTTCATTAGTCTTAGATGCCATAAGCTGTTGATCTACCCTCAATAATGGCTCACACTCAGCACCATTAACAATAATATACTCAGCATTCCCCCTCAATTTTATATGGGTTGGAAATCCAGCTCCCCCCGCACCTACAACCCCAGCTTCCTGTACAGCTTGTATCAGTTTATTTTCCATGTCGTCACCCTCAATTCTATTTAATTGAGAATCCTTCAACTAAAACACATCTTCTTTTCCTTGAAAAAGCCCTAGCAGAAGTTAAGCCTTCACCGGTTGGACCAGCTATTGTAAAGGTGGTATATCCCTCTGCACCATAGCCTATGCCCGAATAAGAAGGCCCATTCTTAACAAATATAGTTGTTTGTATGGCCCTAGCAAGTCTAGTTAAATTGTCAACATTTTGGGAATGCATGATAGCAGTATGCCTATTTCCATGTTCAACCCTAATAGCTAATTCTATTGCTTCATCAATGTCCATAACCCTTACTATAGGAAGTACTGGCATCATTAATTCCTCCATCACAAATGAATGGTCTTTATCTACTTCGGCTATTATCACTTTAATATCCTCATTGCAATCTATTCCAATGCTTTTTAGTATATAATCTGCATTTTTTCCAACAAATTCTCTATTTGGTTCGCCATTTTCCTTCAAAATTAATTTTTCAAGTTTATCTATAATTGTGGTATCCTTTATTTCATATGCATTGTTCTTTTTCATACAAAACATTAAATAATCTGCTATACCGTCTAGGGCAATAACTTCTTTTTCAGCAATACAGGGCAAATTATTATCAAAGCCACAGCCGTCAATAATATCCTTGGCGGCTTTTTCAATATTTGCTGTGGAGTCAACAACGGCTGGAGGATTACCTGCACCAGCGCCTATGGTTTTTTTCCCCGATGACATTGCCGCTTTAACTACACCTGGTCCCCCGGTGGCACATACCATATCAATTTTTCCATGCTTCATAAGTATCTGTGCTTTTTCTATGGTCGGATTTCTTATTGTTGTAACTAGATTTTTAGGGCCATTTGCCTTTTCAATAGCTTTATTAATAATTTCCACGGTTTTAACAGATACATCCTTAGCCCCAGGATGTGGTCCAAATACAATTGAGTTACCCGCTGCTATCATTCCTATACAATTACAAATAATAGTTTCCGTAGGATTGGTTGAAGGTGCTATAGCCCCTATAACACCATAGGGAGAATATTCGATTAATGTCAATCCACCATCCCCAGTAAAAACTTCTGATTTTAGGTCTTCTACCCCTGGAGTTTTTTCAATGACCAATTTATTTTTTAAAATCTTATGTTCATATCTTCCCATACCCGTTTCTTCAACAGACATTCTTGAGATATATTCAATATTTTCATTTATTTCATTTTTGATACTCTTAATGATTCTAGTTCTATCTCCTAAACTATATTTTGAAAATTTCTGCTTTGCTATCCAAGCAGCTTCAATAGCATCATTTATATCTTCATAAACTCCTAAATTATCCTCACATAGGGTATTTTTCTTGGTAGTTTGTTCATTGATTTCACACATTACCTTTTTTATGATTTCTTCTATTTGATTTATTGCCATACTCATACTAAATTCCCCTTTCCAGCTCAAACACTTTTAAGGAATGTAATGCGATTTCCATATCCTGCTCCACAGTCCCTCCACTTACGCCTACTCCACCAATAATCATATCCTTGTCCCTTAAGGGATAGCCTCCACCAAAGGCCACTATTCTATTATTATTTGTCCATTGAATTCCATATAGCTCTGAACCTGGCTGTACTAAGGAAGCAACCTTATCCGTTGACATCTTCAAAGCTGTAGCCGTATATGCCTTATTGATAGATATATCTGTACTCGCCAATAATGCATCCTCCATCCTATGTAGGAGGATAATGTTACCTCCTAAATCAACAATGGAATATACTATGGATACACCCATTTTTCTTGCCTTTTCTTCAGCGGTTCTAGCCATCTTCGTTGCCAGCCTAAGGGTCAATATTTTTTTATTTAAAAGCACATCTAATCTCTCCATGACTTTCCTTTTTACATTTTTTATGAAGGCTCTTTCCCCTTGTATTCTTGCAAGAACGAATAAAGCATCGGATAATCTATTCATATACATTAGAATAGGTTTACTTACCCCGGTATTCTTACTCAAAGTAATAATCTTTCTCTCAGCTCTTCTGATTATGGTTCTAGCGACATGTAATGTAGCTGATGCAGTGGTTTTTCCAGGAATGACAAAGTTTTTTTGAGGCCCAGCCTCTTCCGAATATCTATCTATTATACCTTCCAGTATAGAAACATCTTCTTCTCTAATTTTATCCCTTAGCAGCATATTTCCCTTTTCATCACTTGCAAGTTCAGCACCTATGCAAAATAGTTTGTTTTGGGTACATCTAAGTATTTCCTTTATGTCCATATCCTCTATAATGGAATATGCAACTCCTATCATTGATATAGCCTCATCCAAGGTACCATAGCAATCAACTCTAAGATCATCCTTTAATATCCTACTTCCACCGAACAACCCCGTTTCACCGGTATCCCCGGTCTTAGTATAAACCTTACCCATATGGCTTCCCTTCCTTTAAGATTCTACTTCTATATTGTCAATTATTGCTACAATAGCTCTATCAATAGGTGATTTTGAATTATTAAAGATATTTCTAGCAGAGCTACCCGTTGTAACAAGTACATACTCTCCGGCACCTGCTCCAACACAATCAACTGCAACCTCAGTATTACCAATCGGCTCATATTTTGCATTCATAGGCTGAACTATCAATATCTTTTTTCCCACAAGCCCTTCATCCTTGCTTGTAGAAATTACTAAGCCCACTATTTCTCCTATATACATGTTATAAATCACCTTCTATGGATAAACAACCTTAAAATTGTTTATCTTTATGATTTTCTTATTATTTTTACATCAAATTCTTTAATGGCTTCCCTTGCTAAATCAGTTATAACCGTTCTATCTCCAAGTATGATTTTTTGCTTGTTTTGACTGGCTTTTACTATGTCCTCTCTAGTGATAACCTTCTTATTTAAGGATATTTCTGAATCCCTAGTTACCTTCATAACAGCATTGTTATCAGTAATATTTTCTTTGCCCATAATGGAATTAAATAATTGATAGGAATCTACTAATATAATTCCATATTCTTTCATTGTTTTCATGTAATCCTTTAATCTATCCATATATTTTGTTGGTATTTTATTAAAACCTAAACTTGGCCTTATGGGATTTTCTAAGTCGCAGGCATCCTTTACTGCAAATATTTCAATCCCCTTCATAATTGCCCTCGAAACAATGTTGGTGGTTAATGTATCCGATATACATAGGGCTATTTTAGCGGCTGAATTCATTGTCAAAGTTGGTAATATCAATAGGTCTATATTAGCCATAAGCTTATTTACATCCTCGACTTCACTTTCCCTATAAACTGTATCCACTGCTAAATTATCCTTTATCAACTCAGGAGTTAGTATTTTTTCTGCTGACTTTGATAAAACAACATTCAATCGATAGTCATTATCTAGAAGCCTTTTTATCTGCTTAATTGATTCATTAAAGCCTATAGTTCCTCCTGTAAATATTACTAATGCATTCTTAGGTGGACTTTTTAGCCTATTAAAAACTTCCTCCACTATAAGATTAATCATTTCATCAAGATTCAAGATTTCCACCTCACTTCATAAAATCTAAAAGGGGTATAAAATAAGTCTTAACAGCTTCACTGTATTTGTTCAAATCTAGTAAAGCTGCAAGCTCTTAGTTTATTAAGCTTCTATCATTACCGTGTCCCCATTGGAAAGCATAGCTGCATTTGCTTCATCGGTATCAATATGCATCTCTAAAGCATAATTATCCGATACTCTGACTAAAACATTATAGAACTTCACCCTTCTAATACCATTGGTAACCACATCAACCATTGAATTATTCTTATAGCCATATCTTTCGGCATATTCCCTGGGCATATGAATATGTCGTAGGGCCGCTATTACACCTTTATCCTTTTCTATATGGCCCTTAGGCCCTTTAAGGATCATACCAGGAGTCCCATTTATTTTTCCCGATTCTCTAACCGGTGGCTTTATTCCTAGCTTGAATCCATCGGTTACCGATAACTCCAATTGTGTTGTATCCCTAAGGGGTCCAAGTACTCTTATGTTTTCCAGTCTCCCCTTTGGCCCCATGACACTTACAGTTTCTTTAGCAGCAAATTGTCCTGGCTGCTTCAAAGCTTTTAGCTTGGTTAGCTTATATCCCCTTCCAAATAGTGCTTCAAGATCCCCTTTACTAAGATGAATATGTCTGTTTGAAATACCAATGGATATATTTTTATCATCATTGCCTTGCCTCAGTCTATTTAAGACCTCAACTACTATCTTCTTCATGGTTTCTTGATCCATTTCAATCATAGGGATATTCTCCTTCCCAAGATTTCTATTCCTTGTCTAATTTGGGCAATATTTTTTCTGTATCCATATGGGGTCTAGCTATAACATGAACAGAAACTAGCTCTCCAACCTTTTCAGCTGCAGTGGCTCCAGAATCCGTTGCGGCTTTGACAGCCCCTACATCGCCCCTTACCATAACAGTAACTAATCCTGATCCGATTTTCTCATATCCTAGTAAAGTTACATTTGCGGATTTTACCATTGCATCCGCCGCCTCAATTGCACCTACTAAACCTTTAGTTTCTACCATCCCTAATGCATCTCTCATTGACTACTCCTCCTTTTTTTCTTTTTTATAATTGATACAAAGCTTTCTTGGTTCCCCCTTTTTCCTAGGACAAAGGGGATCTCCACATAGATTACATATCTCCCTTTGGTTTTTATATTGTTTTTCTATATTTTCAGATTCATCCTGTGATCCTACTACTTCAATTTTTTCTACCAACTTGGATTTTGATTCTTGTATTTCTTCAATATTCTGGAGTTTATTTTCTTCACTTTTCTTTAATATTCCAACGGTTTCCTCGGTTACTATTAATTTTTCTAATTCCACATGGGGTCTTGGTATAACCTGCTTACTCCACACCTTACTAACCTTCTGGGCAGCAATACACCCTGCCCTAACTGCAGCTTTAACAGCACCCACATTTCCTTCTATTTTGATTGTGACCAATCCTCCGCCTTTGCTTAGTTCATATCCTAGTAGCCTAATATTTGCTGATTTTACTGCAGTATCGGCAGCTTCTATTGCGGCAGCAAGACCTACAGTTTCAATAATCCCCAAAGCAAGCTTAGACAAGGAGAACACCTCCTTTAAAACGATTTACTTACCTCTAAATTCATCTTAGAATACTCTTTATTTGCTTATTTCTATATTTCTCAAACTAGCCCTTTAATCCATATCCTTAAAGGGTACTCCCTTTACAAGCCTAGCGGCATTTGAACCTAATAATCTCAAACTGTTGTGTTGGATATTTGCATTTATCCTAAATAAGGGTCTATCCCTTTTAAGCTTTACGTGGTGAAGAGTGACATAACCATCATGGCAAATTCCTAATCCCACATCCAATCTGGATTCTTCAGCAGCCTTAAAGCTGTATACCATAGAGGATTCTCCATCCATGCCCTTTATCTCATAGGGGATTCCCTCTTCTTCAATTCCCAATAGCAGGTCATGGAAGAAACTGATATCTCCTATTCTAGAATCATAATAAATCTTTATTGCGGACTTATTGTTTTTCATATATCATCTACCTCTTCCTTGTATCCCAATACCAATCCCGTTGCAACAGCATTTCTAGGCCCTTGACTTCCTCTTATATTGCCTCTGCCTGCCACTACCCCATATTTTGAAAGTGCATCTGTAACTAATTGTGGAATTTCAAAATCTAGGGCTGAACCCCCTACTAAAACAACATGCTCTATTTCTCTTATATTTCCAGTGGGGCATACCATTGTTAAAGCCCTAATGGCATTAGTTACAAATACCTTTTCCTTGGCTGTCCTCCTGATATACTTAATTCTTTCTAAGGAATGCTGCCCTGGTATTGGAATCATTGTATCTTCCTTCAATATTACGACCCTGGCAAATACCTTTGGATCAAGGGTATTTTCAAAGAACTGAACTGACCCGTCTTCATGTCTTATATGGAAAAGACTCTCGACCTTTGCCAAGGGGTACTTCTTTATATCCTCGGAAAGATCAAAATTCTCTAACCCAAGTTCTGAATTTATAAGCATAGTGACCATATTACCAGCACCGGCTAAATGAATAGAACTGATTTTTCTATCCTTACTTATAAATGATGCGTCGGTGGAACCTGCACCCATGTCTATTATAGCTAAAGGCGTATTGGTTCCAGGGGTTGTTAAAGCCCCTCTTATTGCCATATCAGCCTCTACCCCACCTACCTCTACAGTCACATCTATTGTTTTTTTAAGTTCATCGGCTATCATTTGCATTTGTAACTTATCCGCCTTTACCATAGCTGCTATTCCAACGGCATTTTCCATAGAAAATTCACCGGCGAGTCCTCCCTTTACTATCTGGGGAACAAAGGTATCGACAGCAAGGAGGTCTTGTATTTTTATAGAATTAGGATGTTGTTTTGTTAAATCCGACATAACCTGTCTAACCCTCTCAAGCATTCCTCCCGCATTAGTCCCGGGCTCACCCTTCACATCTTCTATGGGGGCACAAGTACTTAAAACCTTCATTATGGTCTTGGAACCTTCATCTATATCTATGATTTTCTTCCTTTTTTCTCCTATTATCTGTATTTTACCGGCCGGTATCCTTCTTTCCTTAACATCCCCCTTAGGTGTCTTTATAACAACAGCTGATCTGTTTCCAATTAACGCCCTGGCTATTGGAACTATCATCTTAGTTTCCTTGGAACTTAATTCAAATACTGTGGCTATGCCATAGGGATTTGAAAGTACTTCTACTACACCTCCAACCGGTGCCACTTCTATGGATGCCCTCATTTCTAAGGGTACTTTACTTAAAAGTGTTACTTCATCTACTATCGGTATAGTCTTACTGAGTCTATTTGCTATTAGAACCCCATCATCTTTTTGTACAATTGCCCCCTGTAGGTCTACTCCATTTTTTACTGCCCTATTTATTAGTGAAGCTGCATCGCTAAAATCAATTTCCTTTGGAATCAAAACTATTATGGGCTTATCTTCTTCTACTAAATTGAGATCTTTTATTGATACAGTATATCCTACCCCTAAACCTATACCCCCAGGGGTTGAAGGATTATGTCCTATCATAGTTGATTCAGTGATAATTGTTTCTGTTATGGTTTCCATGGCAACATCTCCAATAACTGGAGCGGCTTCATTTATCCTTATTAAATCTAAGTCCCCTATACTATATCCAGCTTTCTCTAAGGACTTTTTTAACGAGGAAAATACACCATGAATATTTTCTCTTGTTCCCTTTATGCCCGATGTCTTGACAATACCACTAGACAAAAACTCAATCTTCGTATTTTCCTTTAAACTTGCTAATGCTGTTTCTGTTGTAGCATTACCAATATCTATTCCAGCAATTAGTTTCATAGCTTAACCTCTTTTCAACCTGTTTCTTTCCTCATAGACCTGGGCTGCCTCTTTGACAAAAGCACTGTTTATTTTGGCATCATATTTATTTTCAAGTTCATCGGCTATATCTAAAAGCTCCTGTTTAGTTGAACGATAAGGTCTTAGAGCATTATATATTTGAAGAATCCTATCATCGGGTATGGTTATGAGTTCCGCCGCTCTTCTTAGGTTTCTTGCGAATGCGTCCTTTCCTACAGACTCGGATATTTGTGCTTGTAGCTCTAAGGTCCGAGGAGATATTCTAACATCATCAGCCGTTATACTCCCATTCAAAACAGCATCTAGGGTTATATCCTGTAATTTTTTATTTGTTGGAGTCCTTACCAATTCAGGTCTTTTCTCTGCCAATGGATAATCCTTATTTGCATCCATATGTCCTTTGTCATTTAGTAATTTCTCGTCTTTTATATCGGTTTCACCTTTTATGCCTTTATTCCCCATTGACATTATGACTTCTCTTACAATTTTTTCAATTATTTCTTTTTCGTTCATTATTTCACCTCCAATTATTTGAAGTTCACCTCTAAATCCACAGGCTCTTTGTGTGATACTACATGCTCAGTTTCCTTTATATGTAAAAGGGCAGCTAAGGCTTGATACTTTGGTCTTGCCATTTGATCGTTTTTAGTGGGAACCGGGTTAGGTGACTCTCCCTTTGCATATTTTGCCGCATTTTTACCAATAGCTCTATAGTCCTCCAATGTTATTACTGGAGCTTGTGGGAAAAGTTCTAAATTGCTTAGTGGGAATAAATCCTTTTGATGAATTACTGTTGTTCCTTTGGATTGAATTCCTATGCCTATTCCTGAGCCACTTATTTTTGCCGCATCATGGGCAATAAATGAAACATCCGATGTCCTATAAACCTTTATAATTCTGGCCTCTACCCCTTCTTCTTCAATGCCAGCAATAATCTCTCTCAACACCTTGGAATGTTCTATATCAGTGATGGTCTTTGTTTGGTATTTGCCAAATGCCGGTGCAACTCCAATTACGACTTCATTTGATTTAGTTCCCATATTTGAACTTCCCTTTTCCTTCAATTCCAAGTCCTTACACTCTAAGTTAACTTTTTCAACCCCTATGCCATCATCAAATTTCATCTGATCTTCTTCCACATCGAATTCCATAATAATATCCTTGATTATTTTACGTAACATTTTTTCATCTAAATTCATTACATAAACCCCCTCTCTACCATGGCTTTTATTCAAAATCTGAAGCTTTTCTTGCATTTTGAATATTTTTTATCTCATCCCATCTTTCTTGGCTAATTATATATCCGGTGCCGGGCCCAGCATAATCATTGGGTAGATTGACAGCACTTATTACTTTGAAATCCTTATCCAAAATTGCTGAAGTATGAAGGTAATCTCCCGCAACCCTTTGCTTTAATAAGGATAGTACGCTATCGGCAACATCTTCAAAACCTTTATTATAAAGGGCTTTGACTATATCTATTCCCGTTATTCCCCTTGCCATCATATCTTCCGCTGCCTTAAGATCCTCTACCACATTTCGATCGGGCATATCCTTGCTTCCGTGGGCATAGGTTGCTGCCTCTACTTCTTCATCGGTAATCTGTGGGAGTTCAAGTTCATCAAATAATCCTTGAACAACCCTTGAAGCCTTATTTCTTACTTTAATGACTTCTTCCTCTGTAACCGGCCTAAGTCCTGCATCTATCTTTAAATCTCTCTGGATTATATTCCAATCATCATAATCCTCAGCATCCCAATTTGATCCTGCAAACATATTATCGTAATTTGGTGTAGAGCTATATCCAGAACAAATAAAATCAGTTCCAGGGGCCATCTGCATTAAGGATCTAGCCACTCTTCTAAGGTCAGAATGGGTAAAGGTTTGATCATTACTTGATGCACATTCTAAATCCAGCATCATGGCAATTAGATTTTCAGCTAACACCGCCCTTATCCCTCCAGGTACTCCAGCGGGTACACCAATACAACTTACAGAACCATTTTGAGTTCCTTGAACACCTGCCCCCCTAGTTACATATAAGCATCTAGCCTCTAAGTAAAGCATTGATTTCCCCTCTGCATAACCCATCTGAACCTCAGAACCTGTTCCAGATGTAAATCGCATCTTTAACCCCCTTGATGCATAAGCAGAAGCCAAAAAAGATTTTGACCAAGGAGTATCGTCCCCATCTATAAAAACTGGCTCTGTACCGTAAACGGAAACTGTTTCGGCATAGGCTGTAAGTCCTCTCATTCCAAGAATTAATTCAGTAGCTTCCTCAACGGCACATTGGGTTAGAATTCCCGGTCTACCAACTTGAGCCCCCACCATTAACGCAAGGGCATTAAATGGTGCATACCGTACAATACCCACTGTTGTTTCCTGTTCATCAAAGCCTCTAATTGCTGATTCAGCTGCATCAGCAGCTATTTGAACAGGATTATCCTTAAGGTTAGTTACATGACATTGATTGGATGGTCTTTTTCTTGCTCTCATCTTCTGAAGAGACATCATCATTTCCACAACATTCATATAACCTACTACCTCAACTATCTTAGCCGGGGTCATGGAAGTACTAAGCTTTACAATCTCTTCTCTAGGAACATTTACATCACAAAGCATCTTAGCAAGCTCTTGAGAATTCATATCCATAACCTTTTCTGCATTTTCTAGATTAATTGCATAGTCTGCAACAAACCTATCTATCATATCAAATTCCTGTCTTTTCTTTCCATCTAACTCTATTATCCTGCCATTTTCTATTTTCAAACTTGGCTGGGGATCGTTTGGACTATTCATTGCAATCAAGCCAACTTCTGCCCATTCTTCCACAAAACCATCTTGATTTACTGGTCGCTCAGCTAAAACCTGAAAACGTTTGGATTTCATACACATTTCCTCCCTTCAATCAGTTCATTACTATATGTATGGAGTCGTAGTCGACGGTGCATCACCCGCCATAGCTTCTAGAAGCTGTAGTCCTATTTCCCTTGCAGCTATAAGGGATTGTCTAACCGCACCGGAATCTCCACTAACCATCAGAATTGCTTCGTTTGAATAGCTTGTTCCCTCAGCCGGAGAACCATATCCCACAACTTCGACATTGGCTGCCTTTACCGCCGTATCTGCTATAAGAACACCTATTGCAGCTGGGGCTCCTACTATAAGTCCAAAGGATTTTCCGATAGGGGCATTAAATGCTTTGTTACATGCATAGCTTGCTCTGGCAGTATATTGAAACTCCAAATGCCCTGCATCGTTTGCATAAACATCCCCAAAGGTTCTGTCTAATTCCTTCAAAGTAACTTCCACTGCTCTCCTAGCATCGGATACATCTTCTGCTCCAAATATGATTAAGCAACCATGACCGGCTCCTCCCTTTGTATCCCTAGCTAATTCAATAGTGATAATTTCTGTATTAGTCGCCTTTACCGCTTCGTCAGCAGCCATAATATGAGGCCCTGCCCCCGTACGACCGCCAACAATACCTATGGAACGATACTTTTTATCCAGCTTCATGGCTTCGTGTAGATTATAATCTACATTAGCAATAACCATCCCTATGGTGTCGCCAATTGCCGTTCCTACAAATTCCGTTAAGCCACAGGCCCTTGGTCCTTTATTGATTTCTATCTCTTGGCATTTCTTTTCTTCAATATTTGTTTCATTGACTTTCTTCATTACCTCTTCCATAATCTTATCCATTAAATTTTCCTTCATTTATTTACACCTCCATAAATATTTGATATCAGCGGTATCTTATATTTCTACTTTGTATGTAACATTTTTTCCACATCAGTATGTGGTCTTGGAATCACATGTATCGATACAACTTCTCCAACTTTTTGAGCCGCAGCAGCCCCCGCATCTGCAGCGGCCTTTACTGCTCCAACATCTCCCCTAACCATTACTGTCACCAGTCCGTGTCCAATTTTTTCGCAGCCAATTAGTTGAACATTTGCAGCTTTAACCATTGCATCTGCAGCTTCAATTGATCCTACTAATCCTTTTGTTTCAACCATTCCTAGTGCCTCATTGCCCATACTTTAATCCTCCTTTTTCAAATTTGTTCTATTTAGTAAAAACTTTGATTGCCATACTTTTATTTAAGGAAATTGCATAACTCTTACCTACCTAAGTTGCATATGGGTATATCATCCTTGATGTGATTACTTAAGATATAATCATATTTGATGTTTTTTAACTTTTGGGATTTTAAAACTATATAGGGTGGATGGTTATTATAGAAAGTAATTATAAAATCTGCTCATTTAATTACTATTCAATAATTTCTTTCATTATGTCGAAAAACCTCGATAATTATTTGTTATCCTAATGTATTAATTTGTGTTCCTTAAAAATGCCCTTAGGAGTTCATTAATTTTCTGAGGGGCCCTATGATAATTTTTTGTACTGGAAGTATATTTTTTTGTCCTATGTTTTTTGACACCACAAAAAAACACACTAAGAGGTCAATCTCAATGTGTTTCTTTGGTTTTCAATATTTTCATTTTATATCATATCTGCCACTTTCCATTTGAAGTATGTACATATTTGGTCATAAGATTACTTTTTAGCCGACTCTGTTTTTCCAATCTTTTTTTATTTCTATACTCAGAAGGAGTGATCCCTACTATCTTTTTAAAAACCTTACTAAAATAGTTTGATTCATTGTAGGATAGATCTACAGCGATATTTAGTATTGGCATATCCGTATTTTCTAACAGCTCCTTGGCTTTGTTGATTCTACGTTCCGTAATATATGTACTAATATTAATATCAAGCTCCTTCTTGAAGAATTTACTCAAATAACTGGGATTTAAATTTACATACCGGGCTACATCCTTCAAGGTTATGCCCTTTTGATAATTTTTTTCTATATAATTCATGGCAAGAAATAGGGAGTCATTAGAACAACATATTTTTTGATCTATTATCTCATTAAATATTTTTTCTAATATTTGAAATAGCCATTTTCTAACCTCAAAGGCATTATTCATTGATGAAATCTTAAAATCAAATTCACTATCTATAATTCTTGTGGTTTTCAAACCGATTTTGTCATATGCATATTGAATTCCATCAAGTATACTTCTCACATTTAATTTAAATCCTTTATTATCCTTAAAATACTGGGAATATATACTACTGAATATTTCATTCAATTTCTCCCTCGATTTGTTATAGTCACCATGGCTTATATTATTTATCAAGCTTTGAATCTCTACCTGTGAAATAACATACCCCATTTCAATCCTATCCATATATTTTCTCATTGTATCTAGAATCACTTGTGGTCTAGCTGGCTTTAGTATATAATCGTCTGCTTTAACCTTTAAGGCTCTTTGGGCAAGTTCAAACTCATCATAGGCAGTAAGTATAATAACTATTTTTTCTTTATTCTTAGCTTTAATTATTTTAGTTGCTTCAATACCATCCATTCCAGGCATTTTTATATCCATAAATATAATATCAGGATTGAATTTTTCACATAACTCAACCGCTTGTCTTCCACAACAAGCTTCTCCTACAATGCTTACATCTTTTATGCCTTCACTTATAATGATGTTTAGTGCATATCTTTCTAAATATTCATCATCAGCCAAAAGCACTTTAAACATTTTAGCTCCTCCTCAGCCCCTATGTTTTTGGTATTAAAAGCTTCACCAGGGTACCCTCGTCTATACTGCTCTTGATTTCTATACTGCATTTATCCCCATAGTAATGCTTTAATCTTTTACTTACATTACTAATACCTATACCAGTTGATTTACTTATACTACTATTATTTTTACTGTCATCTAAAATAATTTTCAGCTTATCATTATCAATACCTACTCCATCATCACTTATTTCAATCATTATACTTTCTTCTATGCTATATCCGACAACCTTAATACTTCCACCGGATTCCTTAGGTTCTAAGCCATGAATAATAGCATTTTCTACAAATGGTTGTAATGTCATAAAGGGAAGCTTTACTTTATTTATCCCTTGAGGGATATCTATTTCAAATTTTATTCTATTTCCAAACCTTATAGATTGTATTTTTAGATATCTTTCAATGTGAAGAATTGCATCTTCCAATAACACTATTTTGCTTTTATTCTTCAATGTATACCTTAGCATCTCGGCTAAGGAGTAAACGATTTCCTGTGTTCTAGGAGCTTTTTCAATTAAGGAAAGTCTTCCTATGGTATTTAGAACATTAAATAAAAAATGGGGATTTATCTGGGACTGCAATGCCTTTAGTTCTGCATCATTTAAGGCCTTTTGAAGTTCCCCACGAATTTTCATTTGTTCCAACAGCTTTATATTTTTGCCATTTAGTTCTTCTTGTATTAAAGTAATCATAGCCTTTTCAACAATATAATTTGACATATAGAACATCATATGTGCAGCAGCTACTACCTTATCATAAGGGGTTATGCATATTTCATCATAGGCCTTAACTATCTCGGGATTATCAGTCCAATTTCTTATTCGTCTAGTGATATTATCTAGCTTTAGCAATTCATCATCCTTCAACTTCGCTTGACCTGACAATATGGACCCCAAATACTGACCCTTTACAATTATAGGTACGGCAAAGTCTACTAACCCCATAGGGCATTTATAAATAGCAGGTTTTTCTGTTCTTGCTGCTTCTAAGCCTCCATGGGCATCGGATTGATAACATGCATATCTACATTGTTCGTCCTTTCTTATAAGTTTGCAAAAATTGGAAAAATTACTGTATCTCGTTATGGGTTTGCCTCTATAATCCACTGTTACAGCTGCAAAACCCGTGGCTTCTGCATATCTGTCTTGGATTTCCTGCAAAATATCAACATCAATAATGTCTTTAAGAAGAAACATATTCACCATAACTTTCCTCCATAAATTTGAATTATTGACTCAATTGCATATAAAACTTCTGCAAATAAATATATTAAAATAATCACAATTATGCAATTCCCCCATGTCGTCTAAGCATCTTTCCTTTTTTATTAACTTTTTAGTCCCATACATATATATATGCAATTTCATCTATTTTTTATAATTATTTCTATTTTATTTATTAATTTCCTTCTTAATCAATGCTTATTTTAATAATTGTCTTAGATATATAGGGTTTCCATAGTATAAGTTAAAGTCTATACTAATAAATAAAAGCTTCAAAGTTTTGACTGGAATCTCTATAGTGTCACAAAACTTCAAAGCTTTTATAATTTTAGTTACTCAAATCTTAAAGCATCAATAGGCTTTAATTTAGCTGCCCTATTAGCTGGATATATGCCGAAGATAATTCCTACGGCTAATGAAAAGCAAAAAGCAAATAAAATGATTTCCAAGCTGACCCTTGTTTCTAAAGGGGAAAACTTAGTGATAAGTTCACTAACTCCGATTCCCATTAATATACCGATTATTCCCCCCACACCACTTACTACACTGGATTCTATGAGAAATTGTATAAGTATATTCTTTCTTTGGGCCCCTATTGCCTTTCTAATCCCTATTTCCCTTGTTCTTTCTGTTACGGATACAAACATTATATTCATAATCCCAATTCCCCCTACAAGTAGGGATATCCCTGCTATACCTCCAAGCATTAAGGTAAGAATTCTAGTTGTCTTATTAACTTCTTTTAATATTTCCTCCGGTGTAAAAATATAATATTGTCTCGAATATTCATCCTTAGAAGGATATAGTTTATCTAAACTACTCTTTATTTTTTCAGAAAGCTTTATTACTTCTTCTTTATCATGGGCTTCTATCATAATATTGTTAATTCCCTTTTGACCCATAACCCTCTGCATTGTTGTGATTGGAATATATACCTCTTCCTGTGACATTTCGAACATTGATGCTTCCTTATCTCCAACGATTCCTACTACCTGATAGTTTTCTCCATTTATTTTTATAGTTTTCCCAAGTGGGTCCTCACCCTTGAAGAAGGTATTAACCATCATATTATTTACTGCCACAACCTTATGACGATACTCTATATCAAGGGGTACTATAAACCTTCCCTTTGACATCTTTTGATCATTAAGTTTTATATAGCTTCTATCGGCTCCTATTATAGAAAAGCTCTTTTTAGCATCCTTGTACTTAACTTCATCATTAGCGGTTAAGACCGGTGATATATTTTTTATCTTGAACTGCCCATAAAACTTTATAGTTTCTTCATAATCCATAAGCTTATCAGGGTCTTCTGGGAAAATATTTATCTTGATTATATTTGCACCTTTTTCGAGATCTGCTGTTATGCTTGAAGTTGCTCCCTGACCTATTGATACCAAAACTATTATTGAGAAAACACCTATTATTACTCCCAACATAGTTAAGATGGATCTCAATTTATTAGAAAGTATCTCCTTTATAGAAAGCTTTATAATCGTAATTAAATTCATCTTGATCTCCTTTTTTCTAATTTATTTCATCCACAATTTCCCCATCTTTTATCTCAATTATTCTATTGGCCAATTTGGCAACCTCATTGTCATGGGTTATTAGCACAATTGTGATTCCCTTTTTATTTAGGTCTACTAACATATCCATTACTTCCTCACTGGATTTACTATCTAGATTTCCCGTTGGCTCATCCGCAAGAATCAATGGAGGCTTTCCCGCTAAGGCCCTTGCTATGGCTACCCTTTGCTGTTGACCTCCCGACATTTCAGAGGGTCTATGCTTTAATCTATCGCCAAGCCCTACCATCTTCAATGATTCCAATACCCTTGTCTTTCTTTCATCCTTGTCTATACCCCTATATAATAATGGAAGTTCAACATTTTCGTAGGCATTTAATTTTGAAAGCAAATTAAATTTCTGAAATATAAATCCTATCTTCTTATTTCTAACAATGGCCAATTCCTTTTCATCATAGGCATTAATATCCTTAGAGTCCAATAAATATTCCCCTGCAGTATATGTATCCAAACAGCCCATTATGTTCATTAGTGTAGATTTACCCGACCCACTGGATCCGATTATGGAAACGAACTCTCCTTGTTCTACAACTATTGAAATTCCCTTAAGAACCTCCACCTCTAGGGCCCCTGTTTTATACGTTTTTCTTATATCCTTCATTACTATAATCGGCTCTTTCATTTTAATATCCAATTCCTTTCCATATAATATCTCCTTCTTTCAGATTATCAGATACTATTTCTGCAAAGTCCTTAGATACTAATCCAAGCTCAACTTCAGTTTCCTTAGTTTCTCCATCATTATTTTTCACCTGTATATAATATTTATCTTCTTTTTCATCAATATAATCTACTGGTACTAATAATACATTTTCCTTTGAACCTAATAGGATCTTCACATTAGCACTCATACCCAATTTTAAATCCTTAGGCTCATCTATACTTATTGTTACATCAAAGGTAGAAACTCCATTTTGAATATTTCCCTCTTGAGAGATATCCGTTACTTTCCCATTGAAGGCTTTTCCCTTTAAAGCAGATACATCAATAATAGCATCCTGTCCTTTTTTTACTTTAAGTATATCCAATTCATCTACTGGAATAGTTATTTTTAAATTATCTAAATCAGCAATTTTAGTCGCTGTATCATCTGAAGTTATATTTTCACCTGAAACAACATTCATACCTATTACGGTTCCGGCAATAGGCGAATATATGATATCATCATCAAGTTCCTTCTTTTTCTTACCAAGCTCAAGCCTATTATTTCTTACACGTTTTTCTTGCACCTCTATATCCCTTAAATAATCTTCATTACTAATTTTACCTAAAATATCACCTTTACTAACCTTCTGGTCTTGCTCGACACTTATATTATCTAATGTTCCATCTATCTTAAATTCTACAATTTTATTAGTTTTCCATTTCAATTTATTTATTTGTTCAATTGCGTAATAGGAAAATCCACCCTTGTTTATATCCACTTTAACTTCCATACCCTCAGCTAAGGCTCCTGGATTTTTAACTTCAACGGTTACATTATGCAAAAGTCCACCATTTTTTCCTCCAAAGCCTTGCTGACTTATCTTAGTAACTTTCCCCTCAAGGGTTTGATAGCTTCCTAATACAACAACATTTGCTTTATCTCCGACCTTCATCTTTTCCACTTGTTTCTTATTGAATGGTACAACTGCTTCCAGTACACTTTTATCAATAATCCTTAGATATTTTTGATCAGAAGAAACCTTATCTCCCTCTTCCCCAGAAATTTCAGTCACAATCCCGGAAAAAGGAGCCTTAATGGTTAAATTTTCAGCATCTTCCTTTAATTTTTTTAATCTATTTTCTGCTTCAAATATATCTAGACTACTTTGATTTATACTTATGTCATCCGATTCATTTCTAAGCTCTAATATTATATCCCCTTTGTCCACTCTTTGCCCTTCTTCAACATATACTTTAGCAACTGCTCCATTGTTTTGGGTCTTTAGTTCCTTCACTATTTTTGATTTCACATTTCCATTTCCGGTAATACTAGTTTGTATATTCCCGATTTCGACAACTGCAGTATTATTAGCTTCCAAGTTGTTTTTTTCTAGATTCGCCATTTCCTTAGCATCTGACTTTCCCTTAAAATAGAAAAATAATCCCAAAGCTATTATAAATATTACAATGATTATAGCTCCAATTTTCAAATATTTCTTTTTCACTTAATACAACCCCTTATAGATTTTTTTAATTAACAATTAAATCAAATATTGACTTGAGTCCCATCATAATTTTATACAATCTATATAATTCAATCCATCTATTTATCTTACAAAACAATTTGTAATCTTACATTTTTGTCACTAAAAAAGGGATGTATCAGAATGAATAAAGTTAGTCATTCTGATACACACCCACTTAAATTATCCTATAAAATTCTCATCCGCTAAAATTTAAACTTTGCAATCATTTCATGTAGTTCTTGTGAAAGCTGTGATAAAGTTTGACTTGTTGAAGTGATCTCTTCCATTGATGCAGTTTGCTCCTCAGTTGCCGCCGATACGTTTTGGATCTGTCCCGCCACTTCTTTACTTGATTTTTCTATTCCATTAGCCGATAGAACTACATGCTGACTCTCCTTTGCCACTTCAGAAATAGAAGCTGTAATAATTCCTATTTGAGTATTAACATTGTCAACTAAGACGGATATCTCATTAAAAGTGTCTTCTGCAATACCTACAGTTGCAATTCCATTTTTTACATTTCTCATACCTTCTTCCATAGTAACTTTAGCATTATCTATATTGGTTTGGTTTTCTATTATTAAGTTGTTTATTTCTTCTGTAGCCTTCTGTGATTCCTCAGCTAGTTTTCTTACCTCTTCTGCCACAACAGCAAACCCCCGGCCTTGCTCCCCTGCCCTAGCAGCTTCTATAGCTGCATTAAGTGCTAAAAGATTTGTCTGTTCTGCTATATCCTTTATTACATTAACTATCTCATTCATTTTATTAGAGCTGTTAGTAACATCTAATAAGGATTTTTGTACTTCCTTTGTACTATTGTTAATGCTGTCCATTTGCATACTAACCTTTCTCATTTCTTCCTTACCAATATTTGATCTATCAAAAACTTTACTGCTTACATCATTAATTACCTGTGCATTACTTGATACTTCTTCAATACTTGCTGATATTTCTTCCATTGCTGAAGTCACACTTAAAACCCGACTTAATTGTCCATCGGAGCTTTGTGCCACTTCAGTAGAAACCGATGCAATGTGTTCAGATGCCATTGTAGATTGCTCTGCTGTTGCCGTAAGCTCCTCAGAAGCCGATGCCACCTGTTCCGATGAATCAGCAACCAGACTCAAGGCATTACGTAAATTATTAGTTATAAGATCTAAAGCCCTGGCTAGACGTCCTATCTCATCCTTACTTTTTATATATTTTTTGGGAGCATCCTTTGTGATGTCAAGATTAGCCATTAACTCAAGATGCTTTGTCCCTTCGTTGATTGGTGTTATTATTTTTCTACTAATATAATAAACCACTATACTTCCAATGGCTAAAACAGCTATTGCCGCCATAATCAAAATTCTATTAAATTTATCCTGGACCCCAAACACTTCATTTTTTTCTAAAGCAATTGCAATCGATGCTCCCATACTTTTTATTGGTGCATATCCCAAATATTTATCAACACCATTGTATTCATATCGTCCTACTCCACTTTTTCCAGCTACCATTTCCTTTTGCAACTCTACCAAAGACTTAAGACTTGGATTATTTTTAAAATTTTCAAAATCATTATCCCTTTGTTTAACTAAATTAATATCACCGTGGGCTATTTTAACACCGTCCTTATTAATCATAAATGTCTTCCCTGTTTTTCCATAGGTAATATCATTAGTAATAGCACTCCAATGAGCAGCATCCATGGTTGCTGTTAAAACACCTAAAACCCTGCTTCCCTCTTTAATAGGCACTGCGAATACAATAACAAGAGTATCATCCACCTTGCTAATTATAGGATCTGATATTACATTTTTACCCGACATGGCTTCTTTAAAATAATTACGACCCTTGATATCCGAGATCTTACCATTTGTTGAATGAAGCATTCCATTTTTATCTACAGTACCCATTCTTAAATATCCCAATTTTTTTGCTTCATCATTCAGCATTAGAGACTTGTTTTTCCATGTTATTTTTTCATCCTTTAAACTACTGTCAGCAGCTATAATTTTAAGTGTATTAAACTCTCCTGTAATGCGACTTTCTACAATCATTGCGGCTTGTGATGCTATTTGAGTTAAAGACTCGTTTATACTCTGAGTTAATGATCTAGCTGCAAAAATTTCGACTAAAATACCTAAACTTGCACAAACAACCAACAATAAAACCGTGATATAGATTATCAGTTTAGTGCCTATACTTTTCATTATTATTCCCCCCGTATAATTTAACAATTAATACACTCTATGCCGTAAGTCCATAAAGACTCTGGATCATATATATTTTGGTCACATTCAATTTATAATATAGGGATTTTAGTATAGACTTTAACTTATACAAGTCCAAAATGCCCAGAACCATCGCATATTTGTCCATGTATAAGTTAAGTTATACTATGAAAACCCTATATATATTAGATAAATTAAACTTTATATGTATTTTTATTCAAAACATAATTCTACTAATTCTACTTTTTTTCATATTTCCCTTCATTTTTTTGTATTTAGACATTTTTTAGTTTGATATTCACAAAAAGGAACTAAAAAGAGAGATGACCTTTGTCATCCCTCGTACAATTTCTCAAAATTCCTATTTAACCTTTTTTTCAAGCTCTATTGCAATGCCTTTTATCTTCTCTTGTATTTTTTTTACATCATCAATTATTTTATCTAAATTGCCACTTAAAAGCTTTCTATCCCTCATAACAACATTTCCATTTACCATAGTCATTACAACATTATGGGGATATGCTGCATAGGTTATGGCTGAATAGTAATCATATATGGGTTGTATGTTAGGTGTATTTGTTTCTATTATTATTATGTCTGCTTTTTTTCCAACCTCTATTGACCCAATGGTATTATCAAGCTTTATAGCCCTTGCTCCACCAATAGTTCCTAGCTCAACGGCTTCTATTGCAGGGCAAATTCTGTTATTATTTGCAGCTACTTTTTGGATTTTAGTATATTGATCTAGTACATTTATTATATCTTGATGATTACCACTCATAGGTCCATCTGTTCCTAAACCAACCTTAACTTTTTTATCTAACATCCTAGGAACAGGTGCTACTTTTCTACCACTTTTGGCATTTGCGGCTACATTGTGTATTACTCCAACATCATTTTTATAAAGTATATCCATATCTTCTTCATTTGTATATACTAGATGGGCTCCTATAACTTTATCAGATAAAAAACCTATTTTATCAAGATATTGCACCGGTGTCATATCATATTCTTCCCTGAATTTATCCATCTCAGATATCATTTCCGATATATGAATAAGTATTGGCACATTATATTTTTCAGATAGTTCTTTTATCTTAAGTAAATGCTCTTCATCATTAGTATATGTAGCATGTGGGGCCAATGCAGGTATTATTAATTCATCATTCTTCCATTCCTTTATAAACTTGATGGCATAATCTAAGCCCCCATAGGGAATATCGGTATCGGGAGCAATTTTTTCAAGTATTGTCTCCCCTGCTATAGCCCTTATTCCTAATTCCTTTGCAGCCTTTGCAACTTCATCCTCAAAGTAATACATATCTACAAAGGTAGTAACTCCCCCAAGGAGCATTTCAGCAATACTTAACTTTGCTCCAGTGTTTACTAATCCTTCATCCACAATCATATCTTCTAAGGGAAACATATACCTTGTAAGTCTATCGGGTATATCCTCTCCCAAACTTCTAAATACAGACATAGATACATGACAATGCCCATTGATAAACCCCGGCATAATAATACCATTTTGAGCATCTATCTTTTCAGTATAATCATATTTATTTAATAATTCACTTGTATCCCCTATTTCCACTATATCCATCCCATTTATTACCACAGCACCGGCTTCAATAATGTCTTTGTTTTCATTCATGGTTATTATGGTACCATTATAAATGCATTTATAGGACATTTTTACTCCCCCTTTGCTTTTAAACCCGATTATTCATAGAAAAACATCACTATCCTAAATAATTCAAAGCTAACTATAGGTAATCTAGGTTTATAATTATATTGGCTGTAGAATAATAGTAACAATATCCTACAGCCAGTAGATTAATTCATCTGCTTTTTCTTTCTTTCCAATTCCTTCTTGTCATTAATTACTGATATTACAATAAATCCTATTATAGTAACCAAATATGGCGTCATATGGATAAATTCAACGGGTATAGGAAATGCTTGAAGATAATTTGATAATGTATCGGCAAATCCAAATAAAAGGGAAGCAAATAATGAACCTAGTGAGGTATTACCTGCTATGGCCCTAGCTGCCAGTGCAATAAAACCCCTACCGGCAGTCATTCCCGAAGAAAACCAAGAAACATAGCCCATGGATAGGAAGGCTCCCCCTAAAGCAGCAAATATCCCACTTATTATTAGGGCAATAAATTTTATTTTAAATACATCTATCCCAACAGATTCAGCAGCTTCTGGCGACTCACCAACAGCTTTTATTCTAAGTCCTAAGGACATATTATTAAATAGTATATGCATCAGCACTATACATACTATTGCCACATATGTTAGTATATTGTGTCCCGACAGTATACTGCCTATTACTGGTATACTACTTACTAAAGGTATATTAACATTTGGTAAAACCAAGCTGTTTAATGATGTAGATATCCCCTTATCTCCTGTAAGCTCAGTAAGTAAAAATACCGTGCCCCCAGCGGCTAATATATTGATAGCTATCCCAGTAAGCACAATATTAGTCTTAAGCTTTAGTGCAAAATATCCAAGAAGCATACTTACTAAAACACCTGATAAAACCGCCGCTAAAAGTCCTATCCATACATTCTGGGTATAAGCACTAAATATTACACCCATTAATGCACCTGTGATCATGGTTCCCTCAATACCTATATTTATGGCTCCAGCTCTACTTGCTACAACTGCTCCTAAGGTAGCAAAAAGTATCGGCGTAGTCGATCTTATAACTGCAAACCAAAATGCATCTTTAAAAATCATGCTAAGTAATGAATCCATACTATTGTACCTCCTTCTTAGCATTTAGATATTTTTCTTTTGCTAATTTATTTTCTTCTCTTTGCTTCCAATAGGCCAAGAATCTTTCAGCTGCGATCAATAATATCATAACAGCTTGTATAATAGAAATGATTTCATTATCTACATCTGCTCTTCTAGACATCATATCTGCACCTATTCTTAAATAGGATAGAAAAAAGGCAGCCAAGGGCACATATTTAGGATTATTCTTAGCAAGCAAAGCAACGATAACACCATCCCAAGCATAGGATGGTGTAACATCCCATAGGAATCTCTTATACATTCCTGACATCTCTATTGCCCCACCAATACCAGCAACAGCACCGGCAATAAATTGTGAGCTTATTATAACCTTTGCAGTATTTATACCAGAGTATTTTGCAAAATTTATATTATCACCAACAGTTCGTATTTCATATCCCCATTTTGTTTTATATATGTATATATAAGCTAAAATTATAAATAACATAGCTATTAAAAAACCTGCGTGTAATCTTGTCCCCGGTAATATTCTAGGAAGTGCAAAGCTTTTACTAAACCTATAGGATGCAAATACACTTGCCTCTGGATCCCTTAGATAATAATTAACTATGTATAGCCCAAAGAAATAGAACACATAGTTGAGCATAAGGGAAGTTACTAGCTCATTGGCCTTCCATTTTATCTTAAGAATTCCAGGTAATACTCCAATACATCCCCCTACAACACCTGAAAAAATCATGGCTACTACTGGATGTATCCCATTTGGTAATGTATAGTTTATGGCAACATAGGCTGCTACTATGGCCCCCATAAAAAAGCAACCATCAGCAATTAAACTAAAATGCTTTGATTGATATATTATACAAAGTGCTAAACCAGTAAATGTCAGAGGAATCATCATCTCAAGCACATTTGAAAAGTACTTAAGCTTTTGTAGGGGTCCAAAAAGGAAATTGGTGATAGAGTAGATAGGAGTTTTACTGGTTGCAAAAATAATTATTGTAGAGATTATAAGTGCTATAAATATAGCTATCATTGTTCTTAAAGTATCATATTTATTTATTTTTGGCTTCAATTTTAAACTAGTCATTTACGGCCCTCCTTATCTCCTCTTCCGATTGCTTATTTACTCCTAGCATATAAAGCCCAAGCTCTTTTTCCGTAACTTCACTTGCATCAGGTAAATATCCAACTATCTCGCCGCCGTTCATAACAATGAGGGAATCACTTAATGTCATTACTTCATTCAAATCTGCTGAAACTAATAATATGGCATTTCCTTCGTCCCTCATTTTGATTATCATTTTTCTTATAAATTCAATAGCTCCAACATCTATCCCTCTTGTTGGCTGATTTACTATTAACAGATCTGTGTCGGAACTAAATTCTCTACCAACTACCACTTTCTGTATATTCCCACCGGATAGTCCCTTAACGGCTGTTTTTTCGCTATCTGTTTTTACATTAAATTTCTTTATCAATCCTTTTGCCCAATCACTTATCTTTTTATTATCCAGTAAATATCTATTTTTTCTAAGTTCTTCACTTCTATATTTTTCAGATATAAAATTCTCTTCTACGCTCATATTAGGAGCTATACCTGTATGCATTCTATCTTCCGGTATATGAGCCATACCCAATTCCCTTATATTTCTTACATTTAAATTATTTATTTCCTTACTATGAACTAAGACTTTTCCATTAGTGGCTTTCTTAAGTCCAGTTATAATCTCTATTATTTCAGATTGTCCATTCCCCTCTACTCCAGCTATCCCTACTATTTCACCTTTTCTAACTGAAAAAGAAACATTTTTAACTACAGTCTTACCAAAGTCGTTTATATAATTAACACCATCAACTCTTAATAATACTTCCTTAGGTTGTGCTTTAGCCTTATCTATTTCTAGCTTTACATCTCTACCTACCATAAGCCTTGAAATATCATCTTCTGAAACTTCATTCACATTATGTACCCCTACGGAAAGTCCATCTCTCATGATAGTAAGCCTGTCACACAGCTTCTTAATCTCATGGAGCTTATGGGAAATAAATATTATGGTATGTCCAGATTCTTTCAATAACATTAGTTGTTCAAACAATTCTTCAATCTCTTGGGGTGTAAGAACCGCGGTAGGTTCGTCTAATATAAGTACCTTTGCCCCCCTATATAGGGCTTTTAGTATTTCAACCTTTTGCTTCTGAGATACGGATATATCCTGAACCTTGCTTTTAGGATTTATGGGCAGATTGTATCTTTCAGATAGTTCCTTTGTAACCTCTATAGCCCTTGCTTTGTCAAGAAATATCCCCTTCTTTATCTCACTACCAAGAACAATATTTTCTGCAACCGTTAAACTTGGAACTAACATGAAATGCTGATGAACCATACCAATACCAAGCTCAAGGGCATCCTGTGAAGAGTTCATATTTATTTCTTTTCCTCTTAAATATATCTTACCTTCTGTTTGCTTTTGCATACCAAAAAGTATCTTCATTAGTGTTGATTTCCCTGCTCCGTTTTCACCAACCAAAGCATGAATTTCCGCTTCCCTCAATGAAAATTCAACCTGATAATTTGCCACTACACCACCTGGATAAATCTTAGTGATTTTATCCATTTTCAGCATCTCTGACATTATATACACCTCTTTTCACTTATACATAAAGCCAGCTATAAGCTGGCTTTATGTCTCCCTAAGAAATTTTTTTGCTGATTCTATATCCCAGAGTATTACTTTACAGATTCCTTCAATTTTGCAAGTACTTCACTATCCATACCCAATGCACTGTCCACATCTATATTTCCAGCAGATATTTCCTTTTCGATTTCTTCCATTTTTTCTCTTACTTCCTGTGGAACTAGTTTTTCATAATAAGCATTTTTAGCAATGCCAATTCCATCCTCTTCTAAACCAACTGCTTCCGCTTTACCCTTTGGTATTGTTCCTTCAAAGTACATGTCAAGGGCTCTTAATAGTGAGTTATCAACTCTTTTTAATGCTGAACTTAAGATTCTATTTGCTTTTTCTTCATTGTCGGCAAATAGCTTTGCTTGGTCTGAATCAACACCAATAGCATACATTTTTGTCTCATGTGCTGCTTCTATTTGTCCTAATCCTGCTCTACCAGCAACATTAAATCCAATATCTACACCCTTAGTTTGATACTGAATCAATGCTAATTCTTTACCCTTTGCAGCATCACCAAATGAATCAATATAAGATATATCTATTTTGATATCTTCGTCAATATATTTTCCACCTTCAATATATCCAACTAAAAAGTCGTTGATTACAGGTATATCCATAGCTCCTAAGAAGCCTATTTTCTTTTCTTCATTTATATTTTCTACATCTGTTCTAGTAGTCATTTGAGCAGCTAAAGCCCCTGCTAAGAATCCTGCTTCATTTTGCTTATATGTAATTGAATATACATTATCTAATCCTTCAATTTCATCATAATTCACAGCAGTATCAAATAATATGTATGTCTTTTCAGGATAGTTTGGAGCAACTTCTTCTACATGCTCCTTCATGTGGAAAGTTCCTGTTATGATAATGTCCCATTCTTCTTCTGAAACATCTTCTAAAGTAGGAATAAACTTAGTCTTATCTGAACCCATTTCAATCGTTTTTACTTCTACCTTATCACCATATTTTTCTTTAATCATGTCCATTCCAGCTTGTGATGAATCATGGAATGACTTGTCACCTAATGAACCTGAAACCAATAATACAATCTTTGTTACATCAGCTGGAGCTTCAGTATTTGTTTCATTACCAGCATCAGCCTCTTTCCCTGAATTTTCAGTGTTTGTTTCAGCCTTTTCAGCAGAACAAGCCCCAAAAACAAGAATCATTGATACAACTAATAATAAAGATAAAATCTTTTTCATTCTACATCCTCCTACATATTTATACTTTTTTCGCAAAACTATGCTAATGATATCACATTTGAATTGATTTGTAAATTCTTTATTAAGGAAATAGAAGTGTTAATTTTTAGGAGTTACGGAAACATCCTTATGGATTTATTGTCAAGCCAATCCTTCATGTAATTACCCTTAGTAAGCCTAGGAGTATTGTCATCAATAATCTTTTTTGCTTTTTCCCCGCCAGCTTCTAACAAATCTACGATCGTCATAATTATCGCTTTTTGAGGTATAATATATGCCATTTCTTCATCAACTATCTCAAAATTTGACCCATGAACATTTCCCATGAACCCGCTGAAACCAAACTGAATCGTAGGCTTTATAGCTGCCAAATCTCCTATATCCCCCGATGCCATAGATTTTTGACCATCATAAATGTTTTCCGAACCTATTAATTTACCAAGATTTTGTTTTAAAACCCCTGACAGATCAGCACATTGCTCAAATGGCATGTATCCAACGGTATCCTCTATTACACACCTTCCTCCAACGGCATAGGCCCCTGCTTCAAATGCTCTATCCACCTTGGAATTGGCATCCATAATTGATTCTAAGGTTCCTCCCCTAACATAACCTTCTATAACAACCCTTTCAGGAATTGTATTTACAGTTTGTCCACCATCTTTGATTATTCCGTGTACTCTAATGTTATGTTCATCCATAAAGGTTTCTCTTTGGGCATTTACTGCTGTGAGTCCAATAGTAGCTGCATTCAAAGCATTTATACCAAGATGTGGTGCAGCACCGGAATGTGCAGCTTTACCATAGTAAGTTATTTTCTTTGCTATAAATCCATTAAGGGATGAATTTACATCTGCTTTTCTTTCCCTTATTCCTCCCATAGTATGACAGGATATGATTAAATCCCCATCATCAAATACACCTTTACTAATCATATCCTGTTTACCAGACATATAGTTTATCTTTCCTTCTTCTACTAGCCCTCTTCTATATTCAAAATCTGTAAATTCCTCGGCTGGAGTACCTATTAATGTCACTTTCCCACCTAAATTGTCCAATATATTACTTTCTTTCAACGCCTTCATTACCCCTAGCATTATCGCCACTTGATTTGAGTGGGCACATGTATGGGCTGCTCCATTGTCCTTTGTGGAATATTTATGTCCAGGAGTTGGAACTGCATCAAGTTCAGCTATCAAGACAATATTTATACCTTCTTTATCTCCAACTATGGATTTAATACCGGTTATGGATAGATTTTCTTCCACTTCTAATCCCATATCTTTTAAATATTCAACCATTAATTTGGAGGTTCTAAACTCCTTAAATCCTAATTCGGGATTTTTGAAAATATCATTTCCAAAATTAATTATTTCCTCCCTATTTTTATCTATAATTTCACACAATTTATCCTTAATTTTTACCACCCCATTATTTGATATTTTAAACATAGGATGATTTTATCATATAAAATTATCATAATACAATGTATTTCATCACTAAAAAATTTAAAAGCCGCTTTATATAAAGCGGCTAAATTCTTTGTTCTATCCATTTACCAATATCATCTAAAACCATATCTCTATCTTTACATTTTAGCATTTCATGCCTTAAACCATCATATATCTTTATTTGCTTATCGGTTGATGAAATTGAAGAGTGAAATTGAATAGATGCTTCCTTTTCCATAATCTTGTCATCGCTGCCGTGTAATATAAGGCATGGATAATAATAATCACCATAATTTTGCCTTAACCATCCAATTCCATAGATTAAAAACTGTACACCAAAGTTTAATGTTAATGATCTTAGATCTAGGTCTTGCCTCTCATAAATATCTATAGCTTCTTTATCCCTAGGTATGTCCCTTATAAGGGGATTTTTTATATAAAGCTTAGGTACAATTCTATTGATGAGCTTATAAAATTTCCCTTTTACTCCCCTAACTTGGATTGGCTCCATTGTGCCTGCTGAAGACAGTATTTGCCCATCTATTCTGTTTTTGAACATAATTCCATAGGAAGCCGTTATAAAGCCTCCCATGCTATGGCCTAACATAAAGATTGGAATACCAGGGTTCTCACCCTTAACAAATTCAATAAAAACATCGGTATCCTTTACAAAATCTTTAAAAGTGTTTACATACCCTCTTTTTCCCCCGGATCTGCCATGTCCTCTATTATCAAATCTATATACTCCATATCCGAATTCATTTAATTTATTCTTTATGTATTCGTATTTACCCAAGTGTTCACCGAATCCATGGACAATAACTACTATTGCCCTTGGGTTTTTAGTCATATCCTTCATATAATATAGGTTTGTAGAATCAAAGGATTCAACACTTCCACTTATTGATGCTGTTGATTTCATTTATCATACCACCTCAAAAACTGTCGATAAAAAATACTTTATGCTATATCATACCACATTATTTAGTATATAATTATAACTTTTTGATAAAAAATCATTAGCATCAATTTTACCACTATTGAAAAACAAAAAAACTTTGTTTTGTAAGGTTTTCTTGAACTTCTTTTCCAATAATTCTATTTTTATACATTAGATCAAGTACAATCCCTTGTCTCTTTTTTGCTCTTTCAGGATATTTCTTTGGGTTATATCCACTTGGAGCTTGGGGTAATCCAGCCAACAAAGCAGATTCCACCAACGTAAGCTCATCAACATCTTTATTGAAATAGGTTTGACTTGCATTTTGTATTCCATAGGCCCCCGCTCCATAATAGATACAGTTTAAATACATTTCTAATATCTCTTCCTTTGAGTAATCATTCTCAATTTTAATTGCTATATACAGTTCTTTTACTTTTCTTGTCAATTTCTTTTCACTTGATAGGAATAAATTTTTAGCTAGCTGCTGAGTAATTGTACTTCCCCCCTGTATAACTTCTCCTGCTTTCAAATTTGCAATAAAAGCCCGGCCTATTCCTATAACATCAAATCCATAATGTGAAAAAAACCTTCTATCTTCAACTGTAATTATGGCATCTATAAGCCCTTTAGGAATGTCGTCTATCTTAGTATAGTTGGGAACATCCGATGAAATTTTCTTTATTAAATTTTCATTAGTAGAATATGTTTCATTAATATTCTTATATACTAAGAAATTAATACCAATAAAACAAACTACTAAAGCTACCATAAATAGTATAATTCTTTTCATCTTAATCCCTCCAACTTCCTTAATTTATTTAACTTTAAGTTCTTTATCTTCATAGTTTCATTATATATTTATATAAAAATTGCATCCATTGAATAACATTACAATGACACTAGTTAACCTTACATTTTTGTAATGTAATCAAAAAAATAGAGCAAAATAAAAAACTTCACCCTAATTTATTGGCTTGAGGAATTTTTCTATAAAAAAAGAGACTATTTACTATAAAAATTCATAGAAAACAGTCTTTAAAATAAAACCTATTTTTCACACCACACTATACACATTTAAATGGACTACTATTAATAAACTAAAGCCTTTTCCTCAGTATATTTATCCATCCATTTAATACCATTAATCTTCTTAAACCCAAAGCCTGGTTCATCCTTTAACATAATCATGTATTCATCAAATATAGCTCCGCCCTCTATTGGATCTTCCTTACATAGTACTGGGCCATCCAAATCTATTTTAGTTATAATAGATTTCGCCCCTGCTAAGTGTGCCGCCGCTGTAACACTGATTTTACTCTCTAGCATACATCCTATCATACATTCTACTCCATATATTTCAGCTACGGAACATATTTTGAGTGCATTTTTTATACCACCAGTTTTCATAAGCTTAATATTAATAAAATCAGCTGCTCTCATTTGAATAATCCTTATTGCGTCCTTAGGTGAAAAAACACTTTCATCGGCCAATACTGGTATATTAATATTATCAGTTACTAACTTAAGTCCTTCTAAATCATCTGCAATTACTGGTTGTTCAACAAATTCAATATTAAATCCTGCATCCTCCATATTTCTTAGTATTTTGATGGCTTCCTTGGGTTTCCATCCTTGATTCGCATCTATTCTAAGGTCTACATCATACCCAACTGCATCTCTAATAGCTTTAATCCTTTCAATATCCAGCTTAGGATTCTTGCCTACTTTAATCTTTAGTGTTCTATATCCTCTTGTAACAGCATCTATACTATCCTTGGCCATTTCTTCGGGATCGTTAACGCTTATTGTTATATCTGTGATGATTTCCTTGGAATATCCTCCTAAGATTTTATATATGGGGGCATTATACATTTGTCCATATAAGTCATAAAGGGCTATATCAACCGCTGCCTTAGCACTAGTGTTTTTGACAACAGAATTATCTAGTATATCCATTATCTCTTCAAAATTTTCTATTTTTCTTCCAACTAAATTTTTTCTAATATGATCATTTATGGCTCCTATGATAGCTCCCCTAGTATCCCCCGTAATGACTCCCGTTGGAGGAGCTTCCCCGTATCCCACATTACCTGTATCGGTTTCAATTTTTATTATTACATCATCTACGGAATTAACCGTTCTAAGTGCTGTTTTAAATGGTGTCTTAAGGGGAATGGATACAAAGCCTATTTTAATATCGGTGATTTTCATTATATTCCCTCCAAAGTTTAGATTAACAAACCAAATTTTTTTGAGTATTAAGTATAAGCAACAGAGGGATTGCTTATACTGGATTTCATTTAGGTGAATATATTACGTTATGATTGTAAAATACCCGATAAATAAAACAGTATAATTTAATAATATCTTTGTTTAACCTCTGTATATTTTTTAACTGCATCTTTATAAGCCACTATTATAGCTCTTTGAGAAGTACCAAAATACCTTCTTTTTACCTCATCTTCTATTTCTTTATAGTACTTATCAAATTTTTGACCTAAGAACATACTTTTTATAAATTCTGAAGTTATATCTATAGTTGCAGTACTCTTAGCATCCACTACCTCATCAAGATCGGTATCAATAACAAAACCAATAAAAAATAGCTTGAATCGTTCTGTTATAGCATTATCATTACTGGTTTTTGCATGTCCTACTACATATACAGTATTCTTTCTATACACATTAACCATCCTTCACTTATACTTAATTATCGATAATTAACATTTATCTACTTTCTTACATAACCATATGTATATACAGTTATCTTCTATTCCCATGCTTTATTTACATCAAGGAAAGAACCTTACCCACTAGGAGGCCCCCACCAGTTCCTATTATATAACCCATCATAGCCATTAGTACCCCTATTGGAATCAAGGCTTCACTATATGAAGCTGCCAGTATAGGAGCTGATGCCACTCCACCTATATTAGCAAGACTGGCAACCCCACATGTAAATAAATCCAATTTGAATATCTTAGCTACTAAGGCTAAGACAACTGCATGTACAGCAAGGATTACAAAACCTGCAATTATATATATGGGGGCTTGAGTTAATTCTGCAAAGTTTGCCCTTGAAGCTATTAATCCAACTATTGTATATAACATAAGATTTGATAATTGTGGTGATCCCGGCAGCTCCCCTAAAGGTGTCATGGCACAAATTACTCCTGCGGTTGTTGCTATAATGACAGACCAAGTGGTTCCTGAAAGGAATGTTGTTGTTGGTAAAACTGTGGCAAGAGACTTTGCCATTGCTGAAACAAATAGGCTTGATCCCATTAATAATATCAAGTCAAGAAACTCAATATTTTGTCTCTTGTTTTCTTGTGAAGCTGCCAATTGTTCTCCTACTTCATCGATTATCCTAGTATCGGCCTTAGTCCACTTATTAAATATCTTGGAATATGGAACAAATGCTAATAGAAGCATAACCCATATGGAATAATCTATGGAATCAATAAGAAGGGTATATCCCATACTGGAATCCGGTACATTTAATGCACCTTGAATAGCTGCCATATTTCCTGTTCCACCCATCCAACTTCCTGCTAGGGCTGCAAAAGCTTTCCAAGTATCTGGTTCATACATTCCTTTAAATATCATAAAGGATACAATAAATCCTATCCCAATACTAAAAGAAGCAGCAAAAAATCCTAATAGCATTTTAGGTCCAAGTTTCACAATTTTTCTAAGGTCACATCTTAATAACATTAAAAATATCATAGCTGGTAATAAATTCCCCTTAACCATTTTATAATACATATTTACATCATCTGTTTTTTGCCAAACCTTAAATGTTGCCAGTAACATTACAGTGAAATATAGTAAAACGATGGCGGGAACATATTTAAAAAATTTACTACTGCTTTTCTTTTCAGCTAACACTATCAAACTAGCAAAAAATATGATGAATGCAAGATAAGTAAAACCATTTGTAATCATATAACTTCCTCCCTATTCTTTTTTTTAATTCCCATGATGATATTTATAGCACTTCAAATATTTCCACACCTCCTTCTTCGCAAGAATGTGTATTAATAATTGCAAAAAAACAAAAAGAAGCTCGTAGATTGTATAGCAATCAAACGAGCCTCATCTACGCTAATGCTTTGGGCATCTAAATAAATAAGGTCTAAAATTTAAATCCATTTCACTGAAATTATATCAAACTTAACTTGTTTTTTCAAGTATATTTGAAATCTATTGACTTTTCTAAAAATTTTAAAATAGCTTTATCATGAAATTTACTTATAAATGGAACTTATACCTTTGCATTTACAATCTTTGCATAGGAATTTACAGTTAAAAAATAATAAACCATATAGATTAGTGTATAGGCCCCTACACTTAAACTAATTGGTACAACTAGATTTATATCTAGCATTTTATTTAACAATGATACAGCCACTAAACTATGAAAAATACCTACCACTAGGGGAAGAAGAAATACGAATAGCATTTGCTTGGCTATTGAGGCCCTTATTTCCCTTTTATTAACTCCTATGTTTTTTAATATTTTATATCTTTCCTTATCTTCGTTGGCTTCTGAGAGCTGCTTAAAGAATATTATACTTCCCGTCGATAGTAAAAATACCAATCCCAGAAAAGCTCCAATAAAAATTGTTAAGCCAGATTCAATTAAACCCTCTCTATAACTTGTATAATATGAAGTAAACCTCCACCCAATTCCATCATGTTCTATATCAGTTTCTGTCACAATATCAGCTAACTCCTCAGTCAATTCCCTACTATATTTTTCATTACTATTTATATATGCCCTTCCCTTTATAATGTTTTCCCTACTCAAATACTTATCATATATCTCATCCTTAACTACTAATATATTAAATACCATAAATTGATTAAGTAATGAGTATTTTTTAGTATCCACTATTTTGAATTCATTTCTTTTATTTCCTAGATTGATTTCAGCCATCTTTCCAATATAGCTATCCATAAAACTTTCACTATAAAATTCATCAATAATTACTGCTTCATCCCTGCTATCTATATTGATTTTATCCTCAATTCCTCTTACTTCCATTATTTCATTAAATTCACTTTCAGAAATAATATTGATAACGTGTTCTGTTACTTTATATTTTGTGACTTGAGGTAATCTCCCTTTGACTTTAGCAAAATTAAAATCTACAGAGTTTATAACTTTATTTTTAGGATATTTCCCCATAACTTCTTCAACTTTCTTATCTACATTATCATCATTGCTTATATAAGCATATGAAAAGGGATACCGTATATCTATCGTTGTCTGAAAGTCATAATAGACACTGGCGGTTACACCCATGGCAGTAAGCGTTGTGGCACTAAGTATAGCTATGGTAGCTAGGGTTTTAGAATGACCCTTTATTCTATATGAAAGCTGAGATATTCTAATCATATTTATACCTTTATAATAATTTTTCCTATTCTCTTTTGCCAATTTAATCATAAATATTATAAAGGATGAAAAAAAGAAATATGTTCCCACAACTACCATAATGAAGGTTCCTAATATACTATATAAAGAGGGAAACTCCGGAAATAGATATAATGCGTATCCTCCCAGTATCAAACCTATTCCCAGTATTGCAAATATTATTGATACCTTTGGCTGCTTTTCTCCCATTTTTTCCGCTTTAAATAGTTCAATAAGCTTAAATCTAAAAATAATAGTATATCCTTGAACCGAAGTAATAAGAAACAATATGGCAAAGGTAATAATAGTATTGATTATTGCCTTGTGTATGATAGTAAATTTCACTTCCACGGAGAATCCCATTAATTTAATCAAAAGCATGGCGAAGACCTTTGACAACAAGCTTCCCATAAAAATTCCTGCCCCAAGGGCTACTATACCCATTATTAGATTTTCATAAAATAACATTCTTCCAATTTGTTTCTTTTTAACACCCATAAGCGAATATAGTCCAACCTCTTTTTTTCTTTTTTTGGTAAAAAAGGAGTTAGAATACAATATGAACATTATAGTAAAAATTGCAACTACAATAGACGATGTCTTAAATGCCACATCTATCCTTCTATCCACACCAACTATTTTTAGGATCTCCCCATTATATTGTATCGATGTAAATATGTAATATATCATAATACTAGATATCATTGATATAAAGTATATTAAGTAATTATAAAAATTTCTCTTAATGTTTTTTACAGCAAGGTCAAATAAGGTCACTATTATCACCTCCAAGTGCCCTTAGTATATCGATTATCTTCTGAAAGAACTCCCTGCGTGAACCTCCCCTAACAAGCTCAGTGAATAGGACCCCGTCCTTAATAAATATTATTCTTTGGCAATAGCTTGCCGCAAAGGCATCATGGGTAACCATCATTATGGTAACTTTATTATTTTCATTTAAGTCACTTAAGCACTCTAACAGCTCACTGGATGATTTAGAGTCCAATGCACCGGTGGGTTCATCTGCTAATATTAACTTAGGCCTATTTATAATTGCTCTAGCCGCTGCTGTCCTTTGTTTTTGTCCCCCTGAAACTTCATAGGGATATTTGCTCAATATATTACTAATTCCCAACAAAATTGCCACTTCATTTAATCTTTTTTCTATCTCTTTATGATTTACCTTTGTCAAAGCCAGAGGCAATACAATATTTTCTTTAATAGTTAATGTATCAAGAAGATTAAAGTCCTGGAAAATAAAGCCTAGTTTATTTCTTCTGAAGGAAGATAGCTTGTCCTCATTCATTTTTACAATATTATCTCCATCTATAGTGATTATTCCTGATGTAGGCTTATCTATGGTTGAAACCACATTTAAAAGAGTAGTCTTTCCAGCTCCCGATGGTCCCATTATCCCTATAAACTCCCCTTCTTTAATTTCAAGACTTATATCATCAATTGCAGGATATATATTCCCTCTTGATCCATATATTTTCTTTACATTCTTAGCTACTAAAACATTATTCATATATATCCCCCCATAATAAAGCAATTTTTGTATTTTTCTATGTCCTAAAAAAGGTTGGAAGCTCCTTAAGGATTTATAAGAGCTTTCAACCTTATTTTAATCAAAATATATAGTTTAAACCATTTATTTTCCTAACAAAACAATACTCAAATCTTACGTTTTTGTCACTTATAATTATTCATGGCTACAGGGCTTTATATATTATAATCAATGTAGATTATAATAATTTATAAGCTTTGGAAAATGTATGGTCAGTCTTGTATATTCTCCGTATACGGATTCCACGGATATATCGTGTCCTAGCTTTCTAGCAAGCCTTTTCGCCAAATATAATCCCATTCCCGTAGACCTATAGTTTTGTCTTCCTGTATATCCCGTAAATCCTTTTTCAAAAATTCTTCCTATATCCTCTGGCTTTATTCCAATTCCACTGTCCTCAATTATGAGTCTCTTCTCTTTGTTGTCTTTTTCAGTACTAACCCTTATTTTTCCACCACTATCAGTATATTTTAAGGAATTTGTTAAAATCTGATCCATTATAAACAAAAGCCATTTTTTATCCGTAGACACATCCATATTTACATTTTCCATTTCAACTTTTATTCTTTTATTTATAAAAACTTTAGCATGCTTTTTTATAATCTCTTTTAAAGCTTTCTCTAAATTGATTTCACCAATTAAATAATCCTTTGAAAAAGCATCTATTCTTGAATAATATAGCACTTGTTCAACTTTAGTCTCTATTTTATCCAGTTCTTCTTCTATACTATTCAATATATTCTCATGGGATTTACCCATGCTATTCTCAATGATTAACCTACTTGCTGCTATAGGTGTTTTTACCTCATGAACCCAAGAAGTTATATATTCAAAGTTCTCTTTTTTATTTTCATATAATCCTTCTATTTTATCATTTTGCTGCTGATAAATCCTTTTAAATAGCTGATTATATAAATACTGTTTATGGGTTTTAGGCTCGGGCAAACTATTAATGATATCCCCCTCAAAATTTTCTATGATGTAATTTATAGTACTATAATATCTTTTATTATATAAATAACTCCCCATAAAATATATTATAAAAAAAACGAAAGCAACAATGTTTATATATATAATATTATCTAAACCAACCTTTACACTTGGATCTAAATATACCACCAATGATATAAAAAACATTAGTGTAGCATAAAATAGAAACAAATATCTTCTATCGGATAAATATTCTTTAAGCTTCATTTTATTATATACCCCTGCCCTCTTTTTGTTTTTATAAAATCGTTTACCCCAATATCCGATAATTTTTTTCTCAATCTATTAATATTAACCGTCAAGGTATTATCATCTACAAAGCTTTCATCCTCCCAAAGCTTCCTCATTATCTTATCCCTACTTACTACATTGCCGTTATTTTTTATAAGTATATAAAGTATCTTGAACTCATTATTTGTAAGCTCTACTTTTTTTTCATTATATATAATATCATTATCCTTTAAATTTAATATTACACCATCATGCTCAATAACATTTGATTCAGTACTACTATAAGAATAGGTTCTTCTTAAAAGGGCATTTACCTTAGCCATTAATACATCTAGTGAAAATGGCTTTTGTACAAAATCATCTCCCCCCATATTTACCGACATTATTATATCCATATTGGTATTTCTTGAGGAAATGAATATAATGGGAACCTTTGAAACCTCCCTTATTTTATTACACCAATGAAACCCATCAAAGGTAGGAAGATTGATATCTAATAAAACCAAATGAGGATTAAACTCTACAAATGTGCTAAATACCAAATTAAAATCTTCAATAGCTAGTCCATTATAACCCCATCTTTCTACATTTTCTAGGATTATTTCTCTTATTTTTATATCATCCTCAACTATCATTATTTTAAACACTTTTGAGCCCCCATTCCATTTGCGGCATTATATTATATTATAACAAAACACAATGTAATAACCTAGGTTATAAGTTGAAATTTTATATATTATGTCATTGAGTAAATATATGAAGAAATTGCATAACCCTTACTTGGCTAGGTTGGATATGGATTTTCAAACTACATGGGGAGAGGGTTTTTATAGGAAGTAAATATGGAATTTGCCCATATAAATAAAAGAACCTGTTTATTTATATATGATTTCATTTAAATAAACAGGTTCCTTTTAAGGCAAATGTATACAAATTTTTATACAATTATAACGGTAATTTAGGAATTATATGTTCTATCATATCAGCTGCTATTTCCTCTGATCATTTAAATATGAGCAATCTCCTACTGGTGGCCTTAAATATACTTGTTTGCTATTTTTCTAGCACAGTAGCTCCGCCAGGATGTGTAAAAACTCAGAACCCAACACCCTTATATACGGTATACAGTGTCGATACTTTTTGAACATGTTTTAATAGCAAGTCAAGTAAATTTCTAATATTTCTTATTGCTTTTTCTCCAGATATGCATCGTCTCAGCTTCTTTAACTAATTCATCACGAAAATCAGGATGGGCAATGTTTATTAGTGCTTCAGCTCGCTGCCAAGTATTTTGCCCCTTTAACTTGGCTACACCGTATTCTGTTACTATCATATCAACAGCTGACCTAGGAGCGGTAACTATTGCCCCTGGAGTGAGTATAGGCTTAATCTTTGAAACCTTCTTACCTTTGACTTCAATAGTTGAAGGCAGGCAAATAAAGCTCTGTCCACCCTTTGATTTATAAGCCCCTTCCACAAAGTCCAATTGTCCGCCAGTCCCACTAACATGTCTGGTACCAATACTCTCAGAGCAAACCTGCCCGAATAAATCCATTTCAATAGCAGCATTTATGGACACCATATCGTCTATCTGACTTATTATCCAAGGAGCATTAGTATAATCTATAGGGCATGCTGCCAGTCCAGGATTATCATCGATAAAATCATACATTTCCTTAGTTCCCATGGCAAAAGCATAGACCTGTTTATATTTATCAATATTTTTACGGGCTCCAGTTATTTTACCTGCTTTGTACATTTCTACGTAAGCATCAGCATACATTTCAGTATGAACACCTAAATCTTTTAAGTCGGATTGTGCTACCATCTTACCTACAGCATTAGGAATACCCCCTATACCCAACTGTATACAGTTTCCATCATACATACGTTCTAAAATATAGGAAGCAATTTTTTTATCGATATCATTTGGCTTTGCTACTGGCAGTGTAGTTATCGGAACATTATTGCTTTCTATTACATAATCCACCTGTGAAATATGTACACTTTCCTGAAATCCGCCAAGACAACGGGGCATATTTTCGTTAACTTCTAAGATAACAGTCTGGGCAGTTTCCATCATTGCCCAACTACTTACAGCACTCGCTCCGAAATTAAAATAGCCGTGCTTATCCATAGGAGTAACCATTACCACAGCTATATTAGTGGGAATGCAATCCTGACGAGTCATTCTAGGATTTTCGTGAAGCTTTTGAGGGCAATGATAAAGATTTTTATGTATATATTTTTTATCATATCCTGCCGTATGCCATGCACTCCAAACAAAATGTTCACCACTTGGATCAACTTCAGCTGTAAAATGATGATAACCACCTATATCGCAACGTATCTTAACATCCCAGAGTTCATCTTTTCTTTTAGACAGTGCCTCATCAAAGTCATGGGCACTATTAATAGTAGCAGCATATTCTACCCAATCTCCAGATTTAACCAATTTTACAGCTTCATCGGCTGTCACAAGTTTTCTTTTATATTCATCCATAAATATTCTATTCATATCCTTTTAATCCCCTCTCTTCAATGAAATTTTTCTACTATAGCTTAGACTAAATCATCCTACAAGAAAGACTAAACCAATAACTTTTCTTAGCATAGATGTATCTGTAGACTACATGATACTTTTATATCTTCACACCCCCTTTAATTTTATTTTACTTTGGTATTAGGTTGATTCACTTATATTGATTTTTTTATTTGAGACTAAAATGTTACTTTGTCTCTTCCTTATCAATTCTGCTAATCTCTAATCGTAATCATCATCACTTTATCTTAATTGCAAAATATGTTCCACTTTTTAATATTTCTCCACAAGCCACTAAAAAGCCACTTCATTAATTAATTCGTATAAATTCTTGTGCTAATCTGGTAATAAACTTGTGCAATTAGTGCAATTTTTGTACAAATTATACATGTCCTGGCAATCTGAAGTTGTCTAATACAATTCACTGTTTATGATAATCTACAATTATCCTAGTAAAATAATTGTAGACTCTCCTAGAGGTAGCCCCTTTAAAAAACTGTATTTAATCTTCAAGCCTTAGTTTAAATTTTTCTTGACTTATTCTAGTACTATAGAACTCTAACAAAGTTCTTCCCTATATCTAAAAAGACAAACCCTCTTTCTTTAAAATAGGAATTTGTCTTTTTAGATATAAAATTTAAATTATTTAAACCAAAATTATTATACTCCGATTACTGCTCCATTCATTACATATGCACCATCAAGAACTTCGACAAATTCCTTCCAGAATTTCATGTCCTTTTCCTTGTCGATAATAGGTTTAGTTAAAGCTAATTCTTTTAAGAATTTTTCTTGCTTTTCCGTATTATTTTGGCTATTTAATTGAGTTAATGCATATTTATTAACATCTTTAATAAACAAGGCAAACATCTGGTCAATTAAATCTTCGTGTACATCTCTCAATCTAGCCCCTTCTAATATGAGCTGAGCATATACTATCATTGTAAATATTTCTCCATAGTTAAGCATATAGTCCATATTTTTTATTAATTTTTCGTCTGGTGCAGCCTCAGCCAACATTTTTTTAAAAGTTTCTACTTGATTTAAGAATACTTTTACGTTAGGAATTTCTACACCTTCATATGCCTTTTTATAATCTGGGAATTTAACCTTTGCAAGTCCGCCCATCCTTTGTGCAAATACATTAGAATCATCCTTAGCTTGATCACATACTAAAATTTCTGGATACTCTACATTTCCAAAGAAATAGTTCTTCATAAACTTAAGTACTAATGCCATATTTACATGGGCAGTACCTTCTAATCTAAATAAATAATCCATAGTTCCATAGGCATCAGATATATAGTTTTCATTTTCATAGCCCTTAGCACATACAACATCCATAATCAATCTTATTACATCTCCACCTTGAGTTGTAACCTTCATCTTCTGAATTGGGTTAAACAATAGGTACCGTCTATCTTCTTCTGACATGGACCTGAAGTAATCAAGGCTTCTAAGTGCATATAATTTCATTGCATTTGTACGGCAAAAAGCTTCAGATAAAAATGCTCTAATATGGGGAAACTCAGTAACTTTTCTACCATAGATAACACGCCTATTTGCATGGGTAATCGCTTCCCAAAATGCATGGGCAGCTATACCAGAACTCGCAAAGCCCAATTGGAATTTCCCAATATTTACTGTAGACAAGCCATCTGCGAATGCTTTATCTCCAACCGTTAATATATCTTTATCTGTAAGAGGATACTCTATCATTTCATATTCTCCAACTCTAGCTTGACCTATCGATGGGGTTTCTATATCCTTTACATATTTATAATTTCTATGTCTACTATCCACTACCCAATAAGTCCATTCTCCAGTTTCAGAATTTTTACCTAGAGTAGTTATCTTCGGAGCTATTTGAGCATTTCCTATATAGTATTTATTACCATTAGCTACATATTTTTCATCATTAACTGGTCTAATTGTACATTCATTAGAATAAAGATCTGCACCATGTTCCTTTTCAGACATTCCAAATGCAAATACATGACCCTCTTCTAATTGGTCAGCTAATTCCTTCTTTTGTTCTTCATTTTTACTCATCCAAATTGGTCCTACCCCTAGTACTGAAACCTGGAAAGTATATTGATACGATTCACCATAAAATGCAAGTATTTCACTCATTTCGCACATTCTTGCCAAATCAAAACGAGAGGCATCTTCACCATATCCTTCAGCAGTTAACATTGTTGCAAATATTTTATGATCTGCCTGATATTTCATCCAATCTTCCTGCCATCTAAAAAACTTATGATCTTCTCTTATTGATTGTAAACCTTTTTTCTCAAAAAACTCCATAGTTTTAATCATTGCATTATGGGTTTTTTGATCGGGATGCTTTACATTGTAGTCATTTGGATTTAATAATACTGTTTTTATTGCCATTACCATTCTCCTCCCTTATTTCTTACTTTTTTTCATAGTAATGTACCAACTATATACTTAATCTATAAATAGCTTAAGTATGGTTTGCTCTCCTATACATCTCTTTAATGTTCCTAGTCTATAATTCATTGTATAAGATTGACATAGAAAAGCTTGATTTATACATATACAAATACTCAGTGCTTATAGAAGTTTTGAATATGTTAAATTAATAGTCTTGCTTGAATCTCCATAAAGGTTAAGATACAGCTAAAGGTTCTATTCCTAATGCTTCTAGCTTTTCCCTCAGCACAAATAATTGCTACTTAATACAATTGAAGCTATTCCTTTTGATATATTATATATCTTTAAAATTCATAGCTAACACATCTTTCACCTTTCCTTATTAAAATGTTTATGAAATATATAATAGCAAAAACAATGCCAATTTAAAATCATCTAAATAACTATATACAAAGTTTCACATTTGTGAAAAAATTGTACAACAAATAAAATTTTTGCACAAATTATCCTAAAATCATATCGACAATATTAGACCTCTTTTCTCTTATTCTAAACATAAGCCATCAATTTCTATTGTTCCATAGTTTTACAATCATCTATTTAATAATACTCTTTTAATAAAGCTTACTAAGACCTATATAATCTTTTCCTTATCCTCAATTATCTCCGTTTCTAGAAGAATTCTCATTCTTTCTTTATAGTAATCTAATGTATAGGAAAATTGGAACATTATAATTTTCTTATATTTTTAATACTTAAATTTATCAATACGTTCTTGCATTTCTTGCGATAACTGTGCTAAGGAATTACTGGAATTAGCTATTCCTTCCATAGATGCAGTTTGTTCTTCTACCGAAGCTGACGCCTCTTCCGTTCCTGCTGCATTTTCCTTGGAAATATCTGATAGATTTTCAATAATGCTTACAATCTCGTACTTTTTATCTTCCATATCTTGTGATGATTCATTTATTGATACTATTATTTTCTTCATTTTTTCAATGGCATTGTCAATGCCTTTAAATTTGGTATTGGTCAATTCTACACTCTTGGATTGAGATGCAACAACTTCTTCTACCTCTTTCATTATCTCAACAGCATATCCAGTTTTATCCGTTAGCTCCTTAACAATAGTATCAATTTCTTCTGTAAAGACACTAGACTGTTCTGCTAGTTTTCTTATTTCATCTGCTACTACTGCAAAACCTTTGCCTGCATCTCCTGCTCTAGCTGCTTCTATAGCTGCATTTAGTGCTAATAGATTTGTTTGTTCTGCAATGTTTTTGATCATTTTACTAGCACCTTCTATCTTTTCTGCACTTCCATTGGTGTTAATAATAATTTCATGTATTCCTTTTGTTGAATTTTTACTAGTTTCTGTCTTTTCTACTAGATCATGCAAAATAATAATACCTTCATCTTTTAATTTAGTTACTTCATTAGTAGAGCTATTCAACGCCTTAATGTACCCTTGTTCTTTTTGGATTATATCACCTAATTCAGTAATATGTAATTCTCCATTTTCAGTATCTCTAGCTTGGTCACTAGCTCCTCTAGAAATTTCTTCAATGGTTCTAGCTACTTCTTCTGCTGCTGTTGATACCTGTAGGCTAGTTGAAGTTAGTTCCTTTGATGCTGAAGCTACATGTTGGGATTTGTCAGATATGTCTTTTAAAATATGAACAAAATTATTGCGTACCGTAGTCATGGCATTAGCAAGGGTTCCTATTTCATCTTTCTTATCCAAGTATTTGATGGCTGGACTATTTTTATCAAAAGTTAAGTCATATTTACTAAGACGATCTAACAGTTTTGATAGTCTTATTATTGGGATCGAAATTTGATGTCCAACAAAGTTAGCCATTGCTAGACCTAAAATAATGAAAATAAAAGCCGCAAGTCCTACTCCTATTTTTAAATCACTTAAGCATGCTAACACGTTTGAACGCAAGCCAGCTACTCCAACAATCCAATCAGTACCTTTAACAGGCGCATAACCAACATAAATATTTTCTCCATCTAAATTATCATAACTGCAAAAACCGTTTTCCCCATTTGTCATGTCATTAGCTAGTTCTGTAAGGGTATCATCTCCCTTAGCTTCTTCAATAAATCTTCGTTGTTCTAGTACAACCTCTTCATTTGGATGTGCTATGATAGTACCTTCTCCATTAATTAAATAGGCATATCCGTCTACTCCAAAATTAACATCATTAGTAATTGCACTCAAGGCTCTACCATCGAAAACAGCCGCTACTACACCTATAACATCTTTGTTTTCATCAAATATAGGAGTGGCACATAATACTATAATAGAACCATCAGCTCTACTAACAACAGGGTTACTAATAGAAGAATGTCCCTGCAATGCTAGCTGAAAATATTCCCTATCACCTAAATATAGTTCATCTCCACGGGAATTTTTTACGTTCCCATCTGGGGTACCAACCCCCATAAATAAGTAGTTGTTTCTTTCCGTTTCGTTTATTAGGGCTGGCAGCTGATCATTTTCCCAGTCCATACTTCGAATAGCCTGCCTATTCGCTATGCTTTCTATAGTGTTTATTTTGGATTCAATATCTTTAGAAATGATAACCGATACTTGTACTGCAAGCTCTTGTAAACTATCCCTTGTGTTATTTTCAATGGAATTCAATGCAATATTATATGAAATTAAGCTTAATCCACCAGCTATAACTAAAATGATTGCTACAAACCAAATGATGAGTTTTTGTCTAATGCTCTTCATTTCTACATCCCTCTTTTATCCTTAATTATATGGCTTGTTGCAAAACTCCAAAACCCCTATAAATACTGAGTTTTCTTATGTTTAAATGACTTAAATCCTCCATTGTGTAGTTTTATAACAAACTAGTGCTACTAAGTTAAAATGTCATATAGAAGAAATACAAATTAAGGGTTTAATCTCAAATGAACTTTTTAAGAATTATTCATCCTTAAAGCTTGGTTTTCTTTTCTCTATGAAAGAAGATATTCCCTCTTTTATATCATGGGTGCCACTACAATAGATTGATTGTGCCTGCTCGAATAATAACCCCGCTTCAGTACTATTATCTGATGCTACATTAATACCTTTTTTAGCAAACCTTACTGCTGATGGTGGATAATTTGCTAATTTCCCAGCTAACTTCATCGCAAATTTTTCTAAATCCTCATCCTCGACGAGATATTCTACTAATCCAATTCTATAGGCTTCATTTGCATCAATTTTATCACAAGCCATTACTAGTCTCTTAGCCTGACCCAATCCAACCAGCTTTGTTATCCTTGTTGTTCCTCCCATATCAGGTGATAATCCCAACTGAACTTCTGGCAATGCAAATACTGAACTTTTACCAGCAACTCTTAAATCTACCCCCGCAATCAATTCAACTGCCGAACCAATACAATATCCATGTACCGCTGCAATCACTGGTATAGGTAGTTTTTGCCAAAAGCTATATAGCCCTTGTAACCACTCCAAATTATCCTTCATGAACCTGCTACTTGCAGTGGAAAGGTATTTTAAATCAATACCTGCCGAAAAAGCTTGCCCCTCAGCAACAATAATAACTGTTCTTAAAGACTTGTCAGAATAGATTTCTTTTTGAATTGCTTCAAGCTCTAAGAAAAATTTTTCATCAACTAAGTTTAGAGGGGGATTGCTTAAGGTTACAATACCTATAGTTTCTTTCTTTTCATAATTAACTCTTGTACCATATGACATAATTGCATCTCCTTTTTTTATTTTTAATGCCACATTAAACGCATCATCGTGGGCATCCATAATTTTTCTTACTTCCTTCGCATCACCGATGACATCATACTTAATTCCCTGCTTATCAAGAATTTCTGTTAGCTCTTTCCCTAAAGGTGTGTAACCAGCAGCTAATATAATCGTATTTGCATTTATTTTTTCTATACCATCTTCACTTTTTAAAGTTATATCATTTTCATTAATTGAAATAACCTTAGTATTCTTTTTTAAATTAACCCCCAATGTCTTAAGTTCTTTAGTCATGATCCATTTATATCCACCCAATCCTTTACCAAGCTTATTGGTCATTTCAGCTACTGTAATTTTAGGTGAATCCTTGGATTTAGTATTCGGTAAAACAAATTTTACATCTTCTGGATTAATTGAAAGCTGAGGCATTAATTTTTTAGGTATATACTTTGCTTTAAAATTTTGATAATATACATCCGGGATCAATTTACTAATTAAATGTTCAGCAGTCTCTAAACCTACAATTCCTCCCCCTATAATCAAAACGTCCTTTTCTAAGATTTTTTTAATTTTATCATCTGAGGCCAATAATACATCCTCTGCCATTACAACCTTTGATCCATTAATCCCATCAATTGGTGGTATGATTGGGCTACTGCCGGTAGCAATAAATACATGATCAGGCCCTATCTCTTTAATCAATTCCCCTGTCACTTTAGTATTAAGCCTTACTTCCACGTCTAGCTTTCTTATTGTATCCTCTGTAACCTCTATATAATTTATAAAGGTTTCTTTATGAGGTGGTTTACTTGCTACAACTACCTTTCCACCTAATGCACCTTCTTTTTCACATAGAATAACATTATGTCCTTTTAAAGCACTAACTCTAGCAGCCTCCATACCGGCCGGTCCACCACCCACAATAAGGATAGTCATCGGATCATCTGTTTTTGTAATTTTAATTGTTTCTTTTCCTACCTCAGGATTAAACACGCATTTAACATCCTTAAATCTTAAAACTCTCTCTATACAACCTTGATTACAAGCTTGACATTTTCTATATTTTTCCCCATTTCTGACTTTGTTTGGATAGTATGGATCAGTAATTAACTGCCGACCAAGTCCTACAATATCCCCTTTATCTGCTTTTATTATATTTGCAGCTACCTCAGGATCATGAACTCTATTTGAAACAATAACTGGAAGTGAAATTACTTTTTTAATAGCTTCGGCCAAGAAATCATATCCTCCATAGGGAATATGCCTTGTCATTTGAGGAATAGGTGCTTCATGCCACCCTCCTGTAACATTTACTGCATCAATCATATCTTCTACATGTACAGTAAATCTTTGCATAAAATCTACACCATAACCCCCTAACATATCGGCAGCAGAAATTCTTAAAATAATTGGGAAATCACTTCCTACTTTTTCTCTAATCTTACCAATAACTTCTTTAGGAAATCTAATTCTATTTTCTTCTGATCCACCATATTCATCGGTTCTTAGATTCGTTTTAGGTGATAAAAACTGAGTAAGTAAATAGCCAACACTACAACTTATTTCAACAGCATCAACCCCTGCCTTTTTAGCCCTTAAAGCTGCATTGCCAAAGTCCTCAATGGTATTTTCGATGTCTTCCTTTGTCATAACACGTGGCTGGCTCTTATATAGTGGGGATGGCACTGCTGAAGGTGCTACCGGCTGTTTATTGCCAATTAGCATGGGCATATTATTTCTCCCAGTATGGAATAACTGTACAACTAATTTACAATCACCTTCATGCATTAAATTACTTAATTCTTTAAATTCTTCAATATACTTATCATGATCTAAAAAATGCATATCCGGTGGGCCAGCCACATCATTAACTGCTGCAATAACAGTTATAGCAGAAACTCCACCCTGTACTCTTTCTTTATAAAATGCCAGATCTCTTTCTGATATTCTTTTCTTTCTTGCATAGCCTGTATGCATTCCCAACATAAACAATCTGTTTTTCAACTCTAAATTTCCTATTTTAACAGATTTAAACAATGTATCTACCATTTAAAAATCACCTCATAACTTTTTGATTTTTTAGTATTTCCGCAACATGAACAATAATAAATTGTCTTTATTTATGGGATTGGATCTATAAGCGGCATGAAAATAACAGCACTAAATGCTACTCAAAATGATAAGCCTAAAATATATTGATTGACAAGGGGATTCATGGAAACCATATAATAACTTCTCTAAAATTTGTAAATTATAACATATTAATGTTGAAAGTGTAGTCCTTTACAATAGTATATATTGAGCAAAAACAATGCCAATAAAATTCAGCTAAATAACTGTATTCAAAGCTTAATGCATGTGCAAAAATTGTACAACAAGCTGAATTTTTGCACATAATATACGGATTTTATAATAAATAAAACCCCTTACATCTCATTATATGTGCAAGAGGTTAGTGTAAAATCATATCAAATTCAAAGTTCCTAGCTTGATAATGCTTTTCTTACAAATCCCACTAATTCCATTACAATCTTTTCCTCATCCCGGATTGTTTCTGATCCTAAAAATATCTTCATTCTTTCTTTATAGTAGTCGGATGTATAGGAAAATTGGAACATTATGATCAGGTTATCAATATAAAATGCCGTAAGTCGCTCATCAATATTAGCATTGATTATACCCTTCTCCTTGGCGGTTCTTATAACATCACAATATAAATCAACGGTAATAGATTCAAACTGTCTTGACAGTTTACTAGACAGCTTTGCAAGTCCTTGGGTTGTAGAATCTAAATATATTTGATTAAGCTGGGGGAAGTCTATGGCATATCTTCTAGATGACCGGAGTAGCTTTTCAAACACTTTAAATATATTATCATCCCTAATATTTACTTCATTTAAAGCTTTTTCTAATAGATGAAATCCTATATCTACAACCGTTAGAAAAAGATCCTCTTTAGAGTTAAAGTAACTGTACATTGACCCTATACTAATCCCTGATTTCTTAGCTATAACATTTATATTAGTCCCATTATATCCTTTGGCGGCAAATTCAGAAGTAGCTACATCTAAAATTTTTCGTCTCCGCTTTGCAGGTATCTTTTCAAATGTACTTTTATAAAATTTTACTTTATTCCTTATTTTCTCATATTCCTTAATACCATCTATCATCTTAACCTCCACTTTTTCATATCCATATCTCCCATTATCCCTCTGAATAGTATCTTTTGAATTTATTTTTGGCCATGATTTCCCCAGCTATCCCACCTAAATATCGTATAACAGGATAATTAACCTTAAGGTCAATGAGTTCAATTAAATTACCATCTCTATCCTTTAAAAACACCCAATCTGCTTCATCAGAGTGTTGGGGCTCTGAAAAGAAATACACCCCCTTTTCTCTAAGTCTGTTATACCATTTATGTACATTTTTCACATCTAAGGTAAAATGGGTGACCCCCGGTGTATTCCAAATAACCTGCTGACCCGGTAACGAAGATGAAAATTCAAATATTTCAACCACACCTCCCTTAGGCACTCTTAAAAACCCTAGGTGTACATGTACATCTTTCAATTTATATAAAGAATATAGTTTTTCTAATTCATCATTATTAAAATAATCCTCACTGATTAATCTAAAGCCAAACATATCATGATACCATTTCACTGATTTTTCAAAATCTGATACCGTTATTCCCACATGGCTCAGTGATCGTATCTTCAAGCTTTTCACCTCCCGTAACTATCAAATTAGCCTCTGAATCTCTTCCATGAACCTTTAACCCAGATTATTCATAGAAAATTTGTCAGAGGCTGATAAAAAGTCTTTATTTTGCATAGGAACCTACTAATAACATATATTCACCTAGTTGGGCCCCATACTCCGGCGCACCTTCCATAATAAGCTTACCCTTCATTGTTGCTTCAATCATATCATCGCTTTGGAGCAGTATACCAAGGGCACTATCTACAGAATCAAATCTCATAGTAAAAAATGGCTTTGACCTCTTGTATTCACCCCTAGCCGCCTTAGATTTACCAGCTTTTATTCTTATATATGCACAAAGCTCAGGCTTATCCTCAACAGCCCAAGCATATACTCTATCCGGACTTCTCTTCACCCAGTTTACAACATCGGGATGTCCTGCTTTATTTAGCTGACTAATTCCCGTAGATAATAAATAGAAATATAATTTGACTAAAAGTTCTTTATCTTCTTCTTTTTCCGGTGGCTTATCCATACTAAGTAACTTTGCCATACTATTTAGTGCCTTTAATGTACCTAATAGGAACCTCAAGTTACGCCACCCTTTAATGCGAGGAAGCTTTTTAGTTTTTCCAGCAAAGAAAGAATTTAGATGGGGAATACTCTTGAATTCCAATTCAATATCCCATGTATCAGTAGTCCCCTTAACAACAGTCCATATACCATCCTTAATAATAAAATGTGTACCAACCTTACCATTACTATCCAATGCACTTATTTGTATTTTACCTGTTTTCCCATTAAAGCCTTTGGCAAGTTTTTCTCTACTATCAATAATCACCTTCAATAGTGGTAAAACTGCATTTAAAAATATTTTATTTGCATAAATATCTTCCCTGGTAATCATGACTACACCTCATCTTCCCAGTCATCATCTTCCTCAAAATCCTTACCCATGAGCCGACGTACATTTTCTATAATTCCATTTGTATCTATCTTGTAATGTGCCATGAGATCCTCATGAAGTCCAATCATTGAAAATATGTCTGGGATTCCTAGCTTAACAAATGCACAGGACTTTCCTCCCTCTGCGATTACATCTGCAACGGCACTTCCTAAACCTCCTATCACATTGTGATCCTCCACGGTGATAATTCTTCTCGTTTCATGTACTGCCTTTAATACTGCCCCTCGATCAATTGGTTTAACGGTATGGATATTTAATACCCTTACCTTTATCCCATCAACAGCCTCCAAAATCTTAGCTGCCTCCATAGCCTGAAAAACACATGAGCCACATGCAATAATGGTTAAATCTGTTCCATCAACTAGTTGTACTGCTTCACCTATTTTGTATCCGTATTCCATATCCTCGTAGACCTTTCTATCAAATCCACGATTTATACGAATATATATAGGTCCTGGTGTTTCATAGGCTGCATATATGGCATTGGCAGTTTCTACTCCATCAGCAGGTACAATGACCTTACAATTGGCCATAGATCTCATAATTGCTAAATCCTCCGTACAATTATGGGTTGATCCTCCTTGCCCAAAGGAAAGCCCTGCATGGGTTGCAATAATTTTCACATTTAAATTTTGATAACATATATCGGTGTGTACTTGATCAAGGGCACGCATGGAAGCAAATATTGCAAAGGTTGAAACAAAGGGGACTAATCCAGCCTTAGCCATACCTGCAGCTATGCCAAACATATTCTGTTCAGCAATTCCTAAATTAAAGAAGCGCTCTGGAAATTTTTCTGCAAAGATTCCTATCTTAGTCGATTTTGCTAAATCCGCTGAAAGCCCAACTATTTCAGGATGTTTTTCTCCAAGATCACAAAGCACATTTCCGTATAGCTCCGTCATAGACAGATTTGTAGCATCAAGCATTGTATATGTCAATCCACCCATATTTACTCTCCTTTTAATCTTTTTTCATGATATCTTTGTAGACTTTCCCTACTCTGCTTTACTTTCACGGAATCAAGTCCACCATAATGCCATTTATAATTATCCTCCATAAAATCTATTCCACAGCCCTTTATTGTATTTGCTATTATTACTACTGGGGCTTCATCTTCCTTTAAAGCATACTCAATGGCTTCAGAAAGCTCTTTGAAGCTATGCCCATTTACTTCTTTAACAATAAAACCAAAGGCTCGCCATTTATCCACAAAGGGCTCTAGCTTCATGATATCCTCGGTGGGCCCATCTATCATGCATCTATTTCTATCAACTATGGTTATCATATTTGTAACTTTATAGTGGGATGCTGCCATGGCCGCCTCCCATATGGATCCCTCATTACATTCCCCATCACCTAAAAGACAATATGTGGTATAGGATTTTTTCTTCAATCTTGCAGCAAGGGCTGTCCCCAATGCTATGGGCATTCCATGACCAAGGGAACCCGTTGAGGCATCAACTCCTGGAACCTTCAATGAGTCAAGGTGTACACCAAGCTTTGAACCAGTATGATTATATTCCCTTAGAATCTCTTTAGAAAAATAACCCTTATCCGCCAACACAGGAGCAAATCCTACCCCTACATGACCTTTACTCAATATAAATCTATCTCTGTCCTCCCACTGAGGATTCTTATGATCAACATTCATGTACTTATAATAAAGAATAGTCATGATATCCATTGCACTTAAAGCTCCACCTATATGCCCACTTCCTGCCCACACAACGGTATCTACACATAGATTTCTTAGTTCATGGGATTTATTTTCCAGTGCTTTTATTTCATCATTACTTATTGGCATATTATTCTCCTTCCTTATAATAATTCTGGATGACGCTTTTTAACAAATCTAAAGGCCTCGTCTGCAATTTCATGGGTAAGCTTAATATCTTCATCGGTTATTGAACAATTCATAAATAAATTATGATGATTTGTAAAATAAGCTCCTCTACGTACGCATTCAGCAATCCACTCTTGATGCAGCATAAGGGAATCGTCATTGGTTATTCGCATATACCACATAGATGGTATACCAGTAACTTTAAGATTAAATCCGTGACCTTTACCGATATCTATAAGCCCATCGGTAAGCCTTTTTCCCATCTCCTGCATTAACCTTGGTGCCTTTAACTTTTTAAGTTTATTTATACATGCGATACCTGCTGCAAATGGTATTGCAGACATCCAATAGCTTCCGGTATACATAACCGATGATGCGGCATCCTTTAATGCATCGCTTCCACATAAAGCTGAAAAATTCCATCCATTCCCTAGTGCTTTACAAAAACACATCAAATCAGCTTTAAATCCAAAATAATGATCTGACCCCTTCATATCCAAACGAAAACCACAGCGAACATCATCTATAGCAAGTACAATTCCATTATCTGTACATAGCTTCCTAATTTTTTGCCAATAATCCCGATCTGGCAATTCACTATCTTGAAATACCGGATGATGATATGGCGTCGCCATAAAACATGCTATTTCCCCTGGATTTTCCTTTATTACTTTTTCCACCTGCCCATAGTTATTCCACTCAACATAGATGTTATTTACAACATCTTCCTCAGTAATCCCTGAATATCCAAGCTTTTGAGTCCATGGAGCTACCCCATGATAACCACCCTTGACTAATATAACCTTCTTTCTTCCTGTAGCCGCTTTAGCAACCATTGTTGCAAAACTAGTTACATCCCCTCCATTTTTAGCAAAAAAAGCCCAATCCGCCATATCTATGGTATCAACCATCAGCTCTGCAAGCTCTATCATTATAGGTGATGGTGAAGTAGTACAGTTCCCTAATTTCATTTGCTTTTCCACAGCTTTATCAACATCTTCATCGTTATATCCCAAGACATTTGGCCCATAGGCACACATATAATCAATGAACCTATTACCATCCACATCCCAAAAATATGATCCCTTTGCTCTAGCTCCAAAAAACGGATAGGCACTTACTGGAATAAAACAGCTATTTACTGGTCCTAAATGTCCATAGACACCTGTGGGAATAACCTTTATGGCTCTATTAAATAATTCTTGATTTTTATCATATTTATAAACCTCCACTTATATCCTCCTCTCTATTATTTTATATAGTATGGCACCTGTCCCAATAGCTTGTTCATATTGTCCAACATAGGTATAAAGCCCTTCATCTGTAATTTTTCACTGGCGATGCAGGTATAAGTATCAATCTCATCATTTAATACTAAATTTACTGTTTCTATATCCTCAAATATCATAGCCGCCCTTGGATAGCCAGAATTTTCTTTGCTTACTTTTATATGACCTTTTTCTACAGTAAGATAGATGGATAAATCACTATTTAAAACTGATATGGAAATTATTCCATCGGGAATTCTCTTTACATTTAATTTACCTATTTTATCTAGCTCTGCAATTTCAGCAAGTGCAAAGAATGCGGTGTAAGCAGTGAGAATAGTATTTATTTTAAAATACGACGGGTCTTTTAGAAGAGACTCTGTGGGCTTGAGATAATGTGATAGTCTATCAGTCATCTTTATGAACTCATTTTTTAAAAATCCTATCTTTGTAAATCCTTTAAGTATAATTGGGTTTGCCCTTCCATCGATCATTTTATTGAAGTGCTTAGGGGATTTAAAATAAAGCTTTATGTTACTTCTTCCTGTTCCCCTTTGTAATTTGCATTTTCCATTATTTAATGAAATCAATCCTTGTGGTCCATTTCTGACTGTGAACTGAATCGAAAGATTTTTGTTATTAGCTAATGCTTTTATTTCACTGTCTAGCTCACATAGATCTTCAAGATTCCTCAATATTGCAAATAGATTTATATTAGCCTTTATCAAGTCATCCTTCAATTACTTTCCCTCCTTTTTTAAATTAATTTATAAATTGCATATATATAGAGCGAGTACTCACTCTATGTATATGCCAAAAAAAAATAAACTAGAACAAATGCCAGTTTATTTTTATCTAAATATTGATAGCAACTATCAATTCAGTCCCTCATTCTATTATAAAATCTCTTTATCCACATACTCCAATACATTGTCCATGATATCCATAGCTTCTTTAAGCTCTGCCTCTTTTATTGTAAGTGGTGGAGCAATAATCAATATATTATCATGGCTGTAATTCCAAAACCCTTCACTTCTAAGTATTGAAAGAATTCTCTTCATTGTACCTTTAGAATCCTTGCCATAGGGTACTAAAGGTTCCTTTGTTCCCTTATCCTTTACAAGCTCTATGGCACTAAAAAGTCCTATACATCTAACATCTCCTACGCATCGATATTTTTCTTTCAAGTCCTCAAGAATCTCAGCTAATACTCTCCCCATTTCCCGTGAATTTTCTATTAGCTTTTCTTCCCTATAAACATCAATTGTTGCACAGGCTGCAGCACACCCCATTGGATGTCCACTATATGTTAATCCGCACCACAGCTTATTGTTATCAAAATATTTTGCTATTTCTTTACTAACTATTATTCCACCTAAGGGCACATATCCACATGTTATTCCCTTAGCAAATGAAATAATATCCGGTTTTACATTCCAGTTGTCTATAGCAAACCATTTTCCGGTCCTTCCCCAGCCTGCCATAACCTCATCACAAACCATCATAATACCATACTCATCACAAAGGTCTCTTACTCCCTGCATCCACCCCTTAGGTGGTATTAATACTCCATTACTTCCCACCACTGTTTCTTGGAATATTGCGGCGATCCTATGGGGGCCCTCAAATTCTATTTGATCCTTTAAAAGGGTAAGATAGTATTTTGTAGCCTCTTCTTCATCTTTAAACTCAATAGGCGCTCTATAGGTATATGGTCCAACAAATTTAACAAATCCTGGGATACCTGGTTCACTTGAAAATCTTCTATTCTCCCCCGTTAAATTTGCAGCTCCATATGTGGCACCATGATATGATCTGTAGGCTGAAAATATTTTATATTTCCCAGTAACCATACGAACAACCTTTATGGCATTTTCATTTGCTTCCGCTCCACCATTTGTAAAAAATACTTTACCCATATTGTCCGGTGAAACTTCAATAATCTTTCTAGCGGCTTCAGATTTGACATCTACTGCAAAGGCGGGGCCGATAAAGGGCAATTTTTCAGCTTGCCCTTTAATAGCATCTATTACCTTTTCATTGCCATGACCAATATTAACATTTACCAACTGTGAAGACATATCAAAGTATCTATTATTATCGGTATCCCAGAAGTATATACCCTTAGCTCTAGTTATCACCTTTGGATCTAATTCCCCCTGTACGCTCCATGAATGCATATTGTATTTCAAACTATCCGCTTTAATTTTTTGTCCATAATTAATACCCGCCTCAGTAATCACTATCCCCTCCTAATTTCTATAATTCATCCTACAGCAATGGTATTAGTATTATAAAACATCACTATTCCACCATACTTATTATCCTTATTCAGCAGTAGCCCCAATATCCTTTAACATTATATCCCCGAACAATTCTTCATCAGTGGGTTGAGTTGATTCAATTGGAGCAGATACCCATGTTGTATTTATTAAATGCTCCCAAGTAATATTTCCAGAAGAAATATTACCACCCCATGATCCGCAACCCAAGGTCAAGGTCATTGGCATGCCATTTGTCCAAGCCCCACTATTTGCTAGACACTGAGGCTGTCTAACCATGACACGACTTGTTCTAGTTTTATTTGCAAATTCCAATATACGATCTTCATTAAAGGAATGTATACCACAGGAATGGCCTCTTCCATGATATGAAGTTATTTCATTTACCCTATCTATTGCCTCTTGAAAATCATTGTATTTAAATAATGTTGTTACAACTGAAAGCTTTTCCCCAGAGAATGGATAATCTGATCCTACACCTGTTTCTTCTACCATGAAAAAGGTTTTTCCCTTAGGTAGATCAATCCCAGCTATGGCTGCTATTTTATGAGCAGGTTGAGCTATTATTGCTCCATTTAGATGTCCATGTATCCACATACCATTTTGAAGCTTTACTTTTTCCTCTGGACTTACGAGATATCCACCTTCATCCTGAAGATTTTGTACCATTTCACCATAAACACTTTCTTGAATAACACATGAATTTTCTGTTGAACAGCTTGTGGCAAAATCAAAGGTTTTACTACGCATAATTTTATTTGCAGCATCTTTCAAATCCGCTGTTTCATCTACAACTGTAACAGCATTTCCTTGTCCTACTCCATAGGCAGGTGTCCCAGAACTATATGCTGCTTTTACCATGCCACCGCCACCGGTTGCCAATACTAAGTCAGCCTGTTTCATCAATTCTCCACTTGTCTCCATAGTAGGTTCCTCTATGGATATAACCAAATCTTCCGGCGCTCCATATTTCCTTAAGGTCTCACGAATAATATTTACAATATATGTATTTGTTTTCTTTGTACGCGGATGTGGTGCCAGGATAATTGCATTTCTTCCTTTAATTGCAAATATTGCCTTTAAAACAGGAGTGGCCTCTGGATTTGTGCAAGGTACAAGGGCAGCAATTACGCCTACGGGTTTGGCAATCTTAAACAAAGCCCTTTCCTCATCTATATCTATAACACCTACGGACTTCTTGCCTTTCATATCACGAAGTCCGCCCCTAATCTTTGTCATAAGCTTTGCATACTTACCTTCGTAGTTTCCTAATTTTGATTCCTCCACAGCAAGCTTTGCAATATCCTGTGCGGGTCCGTCCTTTACTATATCCCATGCAATAGCTGTCACTAATTCATCTACTCTTTCTTGAGTATAATCATCTGCTATTTCTTGTGCCTTTCTAGCCCTTTCCATTAGTGATGCAACATACTCTCTTGCTTCTTTGTTGATCTCCATAGTCATAATAATACCTCCTTTTAAATTATTATTAAGTTATATGCTTTTAATTTAGATATATACAGAGAGTTCCAAGTAAGTCTTAATTTATACAGATAGAAATATCTTAGGTTTCTGGATATTTTTGATATGCATAAATCAAAATTTTGATTGGAATCTCTATAGAACTCAATAATAAATCGGAAAATTAATAATATTCATAACAAAGCAATTTTCGTGCCAAGTTTTTCTTTATTTAAAGCCTAGTAAAATCAATTGTTTTATTAGGCTTTTTCTTTTCATGGATAAAACTATTTTTATAATATTAGGCGTAATTACCCCTTGTGATCTCAAAAAACATTGTGGATAAGCCTACGGTCTTATTGAAAAAGCATGAGGCGTAATCACTCCCAATGGCGTGTTTACACCTCACACTTTATAAAGTATATATTTTAAATTTTGTAATTTTAAAGACCAAAATTTTTTTTCATCCCATGTTTCTTCAATTTTTTTCTCACATTACTACGATCTAGCCTTAATATATTAGCCATTTCCTGTACGCTATCAGCTCTTGCCATGACTGCAGTAAGAAGTTTTCTCTCACATTCTTTCATGGTTTCCCTAAATAATAAGGAATCACTGGGCTCAAATATTTCTTCCCTTTTAATATGCTTATAATCCTTAATTATACTTGGAAGATTATGTACTCCAATAGTATCCGTATTTGTGACTACAACCAAGCGTTCAATTATATTTTCTAATTGTCTTATATTTCCCGGCCAATCATAATTAATTAAATATTCCAATGCATCGGCTTCAATCCATTTTTGGAATATATATTTTCTATTAAATTTGTCTAAATTTTTCATAACTAAGGATTGGATATCCTCCCTTCGCTCCCGTAAAGGGGGTATAAAAATCGGAACAACATTTAAACGATAATATAGGTCTTCTCTAAAGGTTCTTTCTTTAACCATTGTTGCAAGATTTCTATTGGTCGCTGCAATTATTCTAATATCTACTGAAATTGAATTTTTTCCTCCAATCCTGACAATCTCACGGTCTTGAAGAACTCTTAATAGCTTGACTTGCAAATTCAAAGGAACTTCTCCGATTTCATCTAAAAACAGAGTTCCTCCATTAGCTAACTCAATTAATCCTATTTTACCTTCCTTTCTTGCTCCCGTAAATGCACCTTTTTCATATCCAAAAAGCTCCGATTCCAATAGGGTTTCTGGTATAGAACCACAATCTATCTTAATAAAGGGACCATTTTTACGCTTGCTATTATTATAGATAAACTTACTGAGAACCCCTTTGCCAACTCCCGATTCCCCCTCAATTAATACTGTGGAATCTACAGAAGCAATATGATTTGCCAAGGTTACAATCTTTTTCATTTTAGGGCTATGTATTACAATATCCTTCATTTTTATTTGTTTCAATCTCAAATGCTTAAGCTCTGATTGATATTTTTCTGCAAGCTGATGTGCCTCAGTTAATTCTCTTTTCAAATCATTTAATTCTGTTATATCCCTAGAGTTGGTAATAACTCTTATTATTTCATCATCCTTAAATATAGGAGTTCCTGTAACTATGATTTCTTTTCCACTTGGTACCTTCTGTAAAATTGTAACGGTTTCTTTTTTTTCCAAGGCCCTAAGTGTAGCAGATTCAGAGTAAATTCCTTGTTGTACCAATTCCTGCAATGGCTTTCCCTCAACATCCTTACTAGTTACTCCTTCAATTCTCTCTCCTGCTGGATTTATGCGTAGAGTTATTCCTTGCCCGTCAGTAACGGTTATACCGTCATAGGATGACTCAAATATTGCTTTATATTCCTGTTGCAATTCTTTATAGTACTGAATTTTTCTATAATATTTTTTCTTCAACAGCTGTTTTTCTATCATGTCTATTTTAACAAATCCTATATACGATCCTTGTTCATCAACAAAGGGAAGAATTTTTTGCTGTAATTTATTATAACTATATATATTGTCTTCTTTTCTGGCAACAACAAATTTTTTTTCCATTATTTGCGACACTTTTTTTCCCCCATGAAAGTTTCTTGTTAAGGAAAATATATCTACTATACCTATAACTCTGTGATTTTCGATAACTGGTAGCTGTGTTGTTTGTGCCAATTCAAATATATCAATTGATTTAAAGTAGTTTTCTTCCTTGGCATCCAAGAAATAATCTTTTTCTAAAAAAAAATCACTACTTAGCACTAACACACCCTCTTTCTTCAATCCCATTTTCCAATTATAGTTTATATTCTTCATAGGATAATTTAATCCTTTTAAAAATCAAAAATTCGTACCATATATTTACAAAACAAAAAAACACAATCGTCATTACATAACGAATGTGCTTTAATTTTAAAATAGTTATTGTATTATAAAACTTTGAGGAATTAGATGATTTCTCTTTTATTACTTTTATATTACTACACTATAAGTCCTTTTTAATTACAGCAATGCAAATTTTTTCAATTTATATTGAAGAGTACGCCTTGATATACCAAGCTCCTTAGCAGTTCTCTCTCTGTGTCCGTTGTTTCTTTCTAAGGCTTTTTGGATGGCTTTAATTTCTTCGATTTCCAAAATACTGCGTTCATCATGCTCATTAGATTTCATTTGACTAGATACTTTTCGCCTAATTCTAAGGGGTAAATCCTCTTGCATCAATATTCTTCCACTGGATAAAGCTATTGAACTTTCTATGGTATTTTGCAATTCTCTAACATTCCCCGGCCAATTATAATTCAAGAACATTTCCCATACACTCGGAGAAATATCTTCAATATTCTTGCCAAGTCTTTTATTCAATTTTTCAACAAAATGAAGCGTCATCTCCTCTATATCTTTTTTTATGTATCTTAACGGGGGACATTCTATAGTAATAACATTTAATCTATAATAAAGGTCTTCTCTAAATCTTTTAAATCTAACCGCCTCTTCAAGGTTAGCATTTGTAGCAGCAATAATTCTAGCTTTAAGTTGAATTGTTTTATATGATCCAATTTTCTCAAACTTTTTTTCTTGTAATGCTGTTAGAAGCTTCGCTTGTAGGCTATGATCCAAAGTTCCAATCTCATCTAAAAAAATAGTTCCTTTTCCAGCTAATTCAAATTTCCCTTGTTTACTTTCACTAGCTCCTGTAAAGGCCCCTTTTTCATGACCAAAAAGTTCACTTTCAATAAGGGTTACTGGTAATACTGCACAATTAACATGGATAAAGGGCTCTTTACTTCTATTACTTAGATTATGAATATCTCTAGCAATAACTCCTTTTCCTGTACCACTTTCTCCAGTTATCAATATTGTTGTATCCAAATTCTTGATTTTTTCTATCTTTTTTCTTATTTCTTTGATCTCTTTACTGGATCCTACTAATTGAGTATCTTCTTTAATGTTATCAGGTCTATTAATCATACTATCTTTAACTTTGAAAGCTTGTTTCACTTTATATATCAAATCATCATTATCAAAGGGCTTAGTTATATAGTCATAAGCACCAAATTTCATAGCTTCTACTGCATTATTTATTGTTCCAAAGGCTGTCATCATGATTACTATAATCTTTGGATTAGAACTCTTTATCTCTTTTAATACATCAATGCCATTCTTTTTAGGCATTTTATTGTCAAGAATAGCTAAGTCATATTCTCCTTCTTTGAATTTTCGACATGCTTCCTCCCCATCGTTAGCTGTATCTACTCCATATCCTTCATTGATTAATTCCTCACGCATAACCTTCAAAATAACTGCTTCGTCATCAGCGATTAATATTTTCTTCTTATTTCTATACATGTTACATACCCTCTTTCTAATAAGGTAAGTAAACTTTAAACTCTGTGCCTTCATCTAGCTTAGAGTTTACTACAATCTTTCCACCATTTTTTTCAATTACTCTCTTTACAATGGATAATCCCAATCCTGTACCGCTACTTTTAGTTGTATAGAAGGGGTTAAAAATTCGATTAATTTTATAACTACTTATCCCTCTTCCATTATCTGAGATATTAACTACAACTTTATTTTCTTTCTCTAAATTATAACTTTCAATAGTTATTGTTCCTTCTGTTCCAATTGCTTGAACTGCATTAAATAGAATATTTAAGAATGCCTGCTGCAATTGAACATTATTTCCTGTGATAAGGGGTAAATCCTTTGTAAATTTCTTTTTTATATTAATATACTTTGATTCTTCATGAAAACTTACAACATTAAAACATTTTTCTAATACTTCATTTATATCTAATAGGGAATATATATCTTCCTTTGTGATGAAGGAATAGGATAGCATTTGTTTTATTTTTTCATCAACTCTATCTACTTCATCTATAATTGGTTTAA